>JBIIIE010000137.1:0-7125 GCA_044235135.1 Roseomonas sp.
AAGGTCAATTTCATAAGTGTCGTTGCGCGGATTTTCGCCGGAATCAGGGTCCCAGCGATAAATCTTGAAATTCTTCACCTTCTTCGCGCCGGCGGGCGCCTTATGCGTCTTGCCGGTGCCGATGGTCGAATTCTTGGGCAGGGTGAAAGTGGCCATTTTTCCGGGTCCTAATACACGCGCGCCTTGGGGGGGAAGACCTGCACTTCATTGGTCAGCGTGCGCATCTTCACATCGCGATAATCAAGCTTCACTTCGCGCTTGTCATTCACCCAAGCCAGCGTGTGCTTCATCCAAGTATCATCGTCACGCTCGGGGAAATCCTCATGCGCATGGGCGCCGCGGCTTTCCTTGCGCGCTTCGGCGCCGACCACCGTGGTGATCGCATTGCCAATCAGGTTATCAAGCTCAAGCGCTTCCACCAGATCACTGTTCCAGATCAGGCTGCGGTCGGCGATTTTGATGTCGCCATAGCTGCCCGCGACCTGCGCCATCTTCTCAACCCCTTCCTTGAGCAATTCTGACGTGCGGAACACCGCCGCATGGGTCTGCATGGTGCGCTGCATGGCAAGCCGGAGTTCGGCAACATTGGTGCCGCCCTTGGCGTTGCGCACGCGATCAAAGCGATCAAGGCTGGCCTCACCCGCCTTGGGCGGCAGCGGCGGCTGGGAAGCGCCGGGCTTGATAGTCTCAGCGGCACGATGCGCGGCCGCGCGGCCAAACACCACCAGGTCAAGCAGCGAATTGGTGCCAAGCCGGTTCGCGCCATGGACGGAAACGCAAGCCGCTTCACCCACCGCCATCAGCCCCGGCACCACGCGGTCCTGGTCCTTCGCGGTCGGGTTCAGCACTTCGGTGTGGATGTTCGTGGGGATGCCGCCCATATTGTAATGCACGGTCGGCAGGATGGGGATCGGTTCCTTGGTCACATCCACGCCCGAGAAAATCTTGGCGGTTTCCGAAATCCCCGGCAGGCGTTCATGCAGGATTTCCGCGCCCAGATGTTCCAGATGCAGATGGATGTGATCGCGCTGCGGCCCCACACCGCGCCCTTCGCGGATTTCCATGGACATGGCGCGGGAGACAACATCGCGGCTCGCCAAATCCTTCGCTGTCGGCGCATAGCGTTCCATGAAACGCTCGCCTTCTGAATTGGTCAGGTAGCCACCTTCACCGCGCGCGCCTTCGGTGATCAGGCAGCCCGCGCCGTAAATCCCTGTCGGGTGGAATTGCACGAATTCCTGATCCTGAAGCGGCAGGCCCGCGCGCAGCACCATCCCACCACCATCGCCCGTGCAGGTATGGGCCGAAGTGCAGGAGAAATAGGCGCGGCCATAGCCACCGGTCGCCAACACCACGCTTTGCGCGCGGAAGCGATGGATGGACCCATCTTCCAGGCACCAGGCCGTCACGCCACGGCACACGCCCTCATCATCCATGATCAGGTCAAGCGCGATATACTCGACGAAGAATTCGCAGCCATGCTTCAAGGATTGCTGATATAGCGTGTGCAGAATGGCATGCCCCGTGCGGTCAGCCGCCGCACAGGCGCGCATCGCCGGGGTTTTGCCGTAATCCTGCATATGCCCGCCAAAGGGGCGCTGATAGATGCGGCCATCTTCGGTGCGGCTGAAGGGCACGCCGTAATGTTCCAGCTCGATCACCGCCGGGATGGCTTCGCGGCACATATATTCAATGGCGTCCTGATCCCCCAGCCAGTCAGACCCCTTCACGGTGTCATACATATGCCAGCGCCAATCATCTTCGCCCATATTGCCAAGCGCGGCGCCAATGCCGCCCTGTGCGGCGACCGTGTGGCTGCGCGTCGGGAAGACCTTGGTGATGCAGGCGGTCTTCAACCCCGCCGCGCCCATGCCGAAAGTGGCGCGCAGCCCGGCGCCGCCGGCGCCCACCACCACCACATCATAGGTATGGTCCACAATCCGATAGGCGCCATTGGAAGGCTTGCTGATCGCGTTCATTGCTTCATCTCATCCTGCCAGGCGGCGGGGAATACGCCCCGGACCCGCTGAAAACCTCAACCAAAACTCAAAGCGCGATGCGCAACACGCTCAGTGTCGTTGCCAGCCATAACAAAATGGCGAGCCCATTCACCGCGCAAATAAGCGCAAAGCGCTGCAAATCGCCCCTGATGTAATCTTCAATCACCACCTGCAAACCAGCCGCCGCGTGGTGAAACGCCGCGGTCAGGAACGCCAGCAGCAAGACCGCATTGAAGGTATTGCCGATCCATTCCAATACAACCGCATATTCAGCGCCCATCAGGCGCGAAAGCGAAAAGATCAGCCAGATCGAAAGCGGCAGCAGCGCGATGGAGGTCACGCGCTGCATCCACCAATGATGTGTGCCCCCCTTGGCGGAGCCCATGCCACGCACGCGCCCCAAGGGGCTACGGAGCGAACGGATCGAGGCGCTGTCTTCAGCCATGGTGATGCCTCCTCAGATCAGGATCAGCAGAAAGGTGATCACGGAAAGCACCGCCGTGCCGATCACCACCATCCGCCCGGAACGATAGGCATCTTCCATGGCGAAGCCGCGCCCCGCATCCCAGAACAAATGCCGGATGCCCGCGCAGGTGTGATACCAGGCCGCCACAATCAGCCCAAAAAGCGCAATCCAGCCCAGGAAGGACCCGAAGAACCATTGCGCCGCGCCAAAGGCACCCTGCCCCGTGCCGGCAGCGATCAGCCACCAGGACAGCAACACCAGCCCGCCGCACCACGCCACACCGCTGATGCGGTGCAGAATGGACAGCAGGCTCGTCATTTGCATCATGTCATAGACTTGCAAATGCGGCGACAAAGGCCGGCGCGTCAGTGTGCCATCGGAACGGCGACCAACCATGGCCGCTTCCCGCGCATCTTTAATCCTTGCCATCAACCCTACTCCACGAATTCGACTCCGCGCGGCGGCCGCGCGGGTGAATTTCTTGTCCGCTGTTCTAAGTCGCACCTGCCATAGCGTCAAATGAGGCAGATGCGCGCCATATTGGCCGCAAAAGATTGACGAATGCACCACCGGGGCGCAGTTTCAAGGCCCAATTGGACAGGGGCCGAAGGGCTCATGAGCGCTGCAACTTCCGAGGCCCCAGGGACCGGCCAGGATGCCCGTATCATCGCCCTGATCGGCACCGGGCATTTCCTGTCCCATTTCTACATGCTTTGCCTGCCGCCGCTGTTTTTGGTCTGGCGGGAGGAATTCGGCGCTTCCTATGCCGAATTGGGCCTGACAGTGGCGCTGATGAGCGGCACGACGGCGCTTTTGCAAACCCCGGTCGGCTTCGCGGTGGACCGCTACGGCGCCAGGCCCTTCCTGGTGGGGGGCACGCTGATCATGGCGCTGGCCATCTCGGCCATGGCCTTTGCGCCAGGGGTTTGGGCGCTGTGGTTGCTCGCGATTCTGTCCGGGGTTGGCAATAGCGTCATCCATCCGGCGGATTACGCCATCCTCGCCGGCAGCATCCGGCAGGAACGCATGGGCCGCGCCTTTGCCATGCATACCTTCACCGGCAATCTGGGCTTTGCTTTGGCGCCGCCCATTATCGCCCTTTTGCTGCTGGTGATGGGCTGGCGGGAGGCGCTTTTGCTGGTTGGCCTGCTCGGTGTGCCGGTGGTGGGCGCCATCCTGCTACAAAGCCGCATCCTGAAGGACCAGGCCAAGCCCAAAACCGCGGAACAGGCCGGCCAATCGGGCCGCGAATTGCTGCTTTCGCGCCCCATGCTGTTGTTTTTCGCCTTCTTCCTGCTCTCGGCCGCGGCGGGGTCGGGGATCCAGGCCTTTGTCATTACCGTGCTGGGCAAGCTTTGGGCGACGCCCATCGCGACGGCTTCGATGGTGCTGACGGGCTATATGGTCGGCGCCACCGGCGGCACGCTGATCGGCGGCTGGTTCGTGGACCGGGCCAAGGGCAGCGGGATCATGGGCTTTGTCACCATCCTGACCCTTTTCGCCATGGCGATGTTCCTGGTGCTGGGGCTGGTGGCGCTGCCTGAGATCGCGTTGCCGGGCATTGGCCTGCTGGCTGGCCTCGCCATGGGCGCATCGCGCACCCCGCGCGATGTGATGCTGAAAGATGCCTGCCCGCCGGGGCAGATCGGGAAGGTGTTTGGCTTTGTCTCCTCTGGCCTGCCTTTGGGTGGTGCCATTACGCCCGTGCCGCTCGGGTTTCTGATTGATATGGGCTACCCGGTGCTGGTGCTGCCGGTGGTGGCTGGGTTGCTGGGCTTGTCCTTGCTCTGCGCTGGCGGGGCGCGGGCCAGCAGCAATGCCGCCAAACCCCGCGCCGTCGCGGCTGAATGAGACCAGATGAGCGCCTTTGATGAAGGGGTTGCCCTGTCTTCCTGGATCGCTGTCGCGGTAGTGGCGGCATCGGGGGCGCTCAGCGCATCACGGAAGCAGCTTGATCCGGTCGGCTTCATCCTGATTGCCTGCGTCACGGCCTTTGGCGGCGGCACGCTGCGGGACCTGATTCTTGGCGCACCCGTCTTTTGGCTGAAGGCGCCGGGCATGGTGCTGCTGGCCGCCGGTGTTGCCTTGCTGGTCTTTTTCACCGCGCATCTGGTCGAACGGCGCTTCCTCGCCTTGCTTTGGGCAGATGCGGTGGGGCTTGGCATTTTCGCGGTGCTCGGGGCTGAAGCAGCCTTGCGCTGGGGCGCCGATCCCTGGGTCGCGATCCTGATGGGAACCATCACGGCAACCGCCGGCGGCATCTTGCGCGATATCATCTGCGCCGAACTGCCGCTGATCCTGCGCCGGGAAATCTACGCCACCGCAGCGGCCTTTGGGGCAGCGATTTTCGTGGCACTGATCCTTGCCGGGCTGCCGCGCGATATCGCGCTACCCATCGGAGTGCTTGCCGGTTTCGCGCTGCGCGGTGCGGCCATTCTGCGCGGCTGGTCCATGCCAACCTATAAGGCGCGACCCGGTCGCGATTACCCGGACGAACGATAACACATGTCGCCTTACGCCATAGCGGTGTTATTTACGCTGGCGAGTACAGCCCTTTACGCCCTTGGTTATGCGCTGGCGAAGGTTTTGGCCGAAAGCCTGCATCCTTTCGAGATCACCTTTCTGCGTTCAGCCCTGGTGCTGGCTTCCGTGATGGCGCTGACCATGGTGAAGCCCGCACCAATCGCGACCATCACACGCATCGCTTTGCCTGCACGGCCCTGGGCGCAGCGCCTGACAGGGGCGATGCTGATATTTTCCTCAACCCTTGGCGTGATCGGCTATTGGCTGGTGCCAATCACCGAAGCGGCGGCACTTGGCTTCACTGCGCCGGTGATCCTTGCCGCGCTTGGCGCGGTGTGGCTGAAGGAAGAAGTCAGCGCCCGGCGCTGGATTGCCGTGCTGCTTGGCTTCGCCGGCATGCTGGTGGTGGTGCGCCCGGGCGGAGAGCTTTTCACCTGGTATGCCGCGATTCCCGTCGCCTCCGCGCTTTCCTACGCCACCTATCAGGTCATGGCGCGGCGCATTCGTGATGTGGCGAGTGCGGAGGACATCACCACCCAAGGCGCGCTGATGGGCGTTGTGCTGCTGGCGCCCGCCATGCTGGTGCTATGGCGAAGCCCGGATCTGTTCACCTGGGGTCTGGTTGTGATTTACACCCTGCTGCAAACAGCGGCCTTGCTGTTTCTGGCGGGTGCGGTGCGGCGGGCTGAGGTCTCGGCCCTTGCGCCCTGGCACTATGCGCGGATTGGCTTCGCACTTGCCCTGGATGCGGTGATGTTTGATCGCTGGCCTGGGCTTTGGGCCTTGGCCGGGTGTTTGCTGATTGCGGCGGGGGGCTTGGTGCTGGCTTGGCCTGCCAGGAAATGAGGGATTTGTCGCGGTTGCGGCCAATGGCCGATCATGGTGCAGTGATCAGACCATGAGCATGACCTATCGGGTTGAGGCCTATAACCTCTCTCACGCTTCAGAAAATCGCATCCATGATGATGCCACGGCGCAGCGCTTTGGCTTCACTGGCGGGCTGGTACCGGGGGTGGAGGTTTTCGCCTATTGCTGCCACCCGGCGGTGGCGCGCTGGGAGCGCGATTTTCTGCGCCGGGGAGAGATCTCGGCGGGTTTCCAAAAGCCGGTCTATGATGGGCGTATCGCCACTGTCACCGCAACGCCCGATGCCGATGGCTTGGCGCTTTCAGTGGAAAGTGAAGGGATTGGCTGTGCCAGCGGTTTTGCGCGCCTGCCCGAGGCACCACCGCAAGCCGTATCGCTGGCAGATTGGCCCGCTGCGTCACCGCCCGAAACACGCCCGAAGGCCAGCGATGAAAGCCTGGCGCCCGGGCTTTGGCTTGGCACCCGCGCACTGGAACTGACGCGACAGGTCTTGGCTGATTATGTGCGCGATGTCCGCGAAACAGCGCCGCTTTATGCCGAACAGGGCATTGCCCATCCCGGCCTGATCTTGCGCATGTGCAATTGGCTGCTCACGCAAAATGTCGTGCTGGGGCCGTGGATTCATATCGGCAGCAAGGTAAGGTTTCATGGCGAAGCGCGGGTGGGTGAAAGCCTGACCGCGCGCGGGCGCATCACCGCCAATAGTGACCGCAAAGGGCATCGGATTGTGACGATTGACGCGCTGGTGCTGGCTGATGGCGCACGCCCCGTGGCGCGTGTGACGCATGACGCGATTTGGCGCCCGCGCCAGGTGGCGGAGGCGGGCGCTTAAAGGATTTCCCCGCCCATCACGGCTGCACCGTGCGTTGCAGCCTTTCCACCGCAAACCCTTCCCGCCGTGCAATCGCAACCGCCGCCGCATAATCCGCTTCCGTCATCACCGGCGTGCGCGACAGCACCCAAAGATAATCGCGCCGCGGTGCGCCCACCACGGCCCAGCGATATTCAGGATCAAGCCCAATGATCCAGTAATCGCCGAAGAAGGGCCAGAAGAAGCTGACGCGAAGCCGGTCATTGCCGGGGCTGGCACTACGCGCAATGGCGGTCGCGCTGCGCATCGCCCCATCGGCAGCGGCATTACGACAGCGATTGACCACATCCACCGCGCCATCGGGGCGAAGCGTATATTGCGCGGTCACGGCTTCACAGCGCACACGGCGGCTATCCTGAAAACTCGTCGGGAAGCGCGCCGCTTCATGCCAAAGCCCG
>JBIIIE010000128.1:0-7723 GCA_044235135.1 Roseomonas sp.
GACTGAAAGCGCATCCGGGCGGAGCCTTCCGAGCAAATAACAGCGCGGGCCGCGCACGCCCGGCGCAAAAGCAATGAGGAATGTCATGCAGCTTGGTTTCATCGGCCTTGGGAATATTGGTGGCGTTATGGCGCGGCGCCTGGTGAAGGCCGGCCATGCGCTGGTGGTGCATGATCTTGATGGGAAAGCGGTAGCATCTCTCACCGCCATGGGCGCCACCGCCGCGACCAGTGCGCGTGATGTTGCCGATCAATGCGATGCGGTGCTGCTGAGCCTGCCAACACCCGCCGCGGTGGAAGCGGTCGCTTTGGGCGCGGATGGGCTGGTGCAGGGCAGCAAGGCGAAGATCGTGGTGGATCTTTCTACCACCGGGCCGACAGTCGCACGGCGTGTGGCGGAAGGCCTGGCTGCCAAGGGCATCCACTTGATTGATGGCCCGGTCAGCGGCGGCGTTTCGGGCGCTGAGGCCGGTACGCTTGCCATCATGACATCGGGTGATGCTGCGTCCCAGAAAGCGGTCGAGCCGGTGCTGAAGCAGATCGGCCAGAATATTTTCTACCTTGGCGCGGAACCCGGCCTTGGGCAGACGATGAAACTGGTGAACAATGTGATTCTTGCCAGCAATACACTCGCCTGTTTGGAAGGCATGGTGCTGGGCGCCAAGGCGGGCCTTGATACCAAGCTGATGTTTGACGTGCTGAATGCCTCCAGCGGGCGTTCCTTCATGTCGGAAAAGCGCGTGCCACAGGCCATCACGGAACGCGCCCAGGGTTTCCCGGTGCGTTTCGCGGCTGGGCTGATGCACAAGGATGTGAAGCTATGCCTGGAGGAAGCCGAACGCTTCGGCGTGCCCATGTTCATGGGCCCGGCAGCGCGGCAATATCTTTCCATGGCCTTGGCCATGGGCTCGGGGCCTGAGGATTTCGTTTCTACTATTCAGCATATGGAAAAACTGGCAGGCATTGAGGTGCGCGCCACGCCCAAGGAAGCGGGCGGCTGAAGCCACCACCAGAAAAACGGCAGGAGGAAGCAATCATGGAATTCGGCATTCTGATGACCAGCCACCCCAATCCGGTGGAAGAACCCTATCCGCATCAGGGCGTGACCGCGCGCACGACCGAGGAAATTCTGCGCGCCGAAGCGCTCGGCTTCGATACCGCCTGGATCGCGGAACATCACTTCAGCACGACCTACGGGATTATGCCGGATTGCTTTGTCTATATGTCCTATCTTGCGGCGCGCACCAGCCGCATCAAGCTTGCCGCCGGCGTGATCACGCTGCCGCTTTATGACCCGATCCGCGTGGTGGAAAACACCGCCTTCGTGGATGTGCTTTCCAATGGCCGTGTCATGCTTGGCCTTGGCAGTGGCTATCGGCCCTATGAGTTTGAAGGGCTGGGCAAGGATTTTGAGGCGCGGCGCGATATCGTCGAAGAAAGCGTGCAGCTGATTTTCGATGGCTTTCATCGCCGGCGTTGGACGCATCAAGGCAAATTCTACAAGGGCAAGGTTGAAGGGCAATATGAAATGCTGCCCGTGCCAATCCAGCTTCCCCATCCACCGCTTTATATGGCGGGCGGCACGGATCGGTCCATTGGTTATGCCGGGCGCAATGGTTTCGGGCTGATGCTGAGCACGCTGCCGGGGATTGAAACCCTATCAGCACAGGCGAAGATTTACCGAGAAGCCTTGGCCACCGCGCCCTCGCCTCAGCGCAATAACCCGGCGGCGGGGCATATTGATATCGCACGCATGGTCTATGTTGCGGAAACCGATGAACAGGCGCGCGCCGATACGGAAGAACACATCCTGCACCATATCCGCAATTTCAACAGCGCCGGCACCAGCGGCTATCTGGGATCGGTTTCTGAAAAGGGGCAGGCGCTGGATTACCAGGCGCTGGCGGAAACGACCCTGCTGCATGGCAGCCCAACCACCGTGATTGCGAAGCTCCGCGCCCTGCAGGCGCGCACCGGCATGACCAGCCTGCTGCTGCATTACCCACCCTATTACGGGCATGAGAAAATCCTCCGCAGCCTGACGCTTTTTGCGCAGCATGTGATCCCGGCCTTCCGTCCGCCAGCCAATAGGATCGCCGCCGAATAGGCATGGATTTCATCCGGCGGGTAGGGTAATGGGCGGAAATTCTGGGAGCCTATTCCAGTCAACAGGGACAAGAGAGGAAATGCCATGACACTTGAAAGAAGATCCATTCTGGCCGCTGGCGGCGGCGCGGCTGCCTTTGGCGCATTGCCCTGGCGCAGTGCGCGTGCGCAGGCTGCGAATACCATCAAGATCGGCCTGCTTTCGGATATGTCCGGGCCGTATCGGGACCTGAATGGCCCGAACAGCATTTCGGCCACACGCCTTGCGATGCAGGAAATGACAGCGGCCCGTGGCCTTAATGTTGAGCTGGTCGTGGCCGACCATCAGAATCGCCCTGATGTCGGCATCAATATCAGCCGGCAATGGTTTGATCGGGACGGCGTGGATATGGTGCTGAATCTAGCGGCATCTTCCGTGGCGCTCGCCGTTTCTGAATTGGCGCGCGAGAAGAACAAGGTAGCCATCGCCACCTCAACGGCAACATCTGATCTTACCGGCCGTGCCTGCAATCCTAATACCATCCATTGGGTTTATGATACCTATATGCTGGCCAAATCAACCGGTGCTGCCATGGTGCGCGCGGGGGGCGATAGCTGGTTCTTCATCACGGCGGATTACGCCTTCGGACATGCGCTGGAACGTGATACCTCCGCTTTCGTCCGCGCTGCGGGTGGTCGGGTTGTTGGCCAGGTGCGCACGCCCTTTCCGGGCACCACGGATTTTTCATCCTTCATCCTGCAGGCGCAAGCCAGCCGCGCGAAGGTGATTGGTCTCGCCAATGCCGGCACCGATACCACCAACTGCATCAAGCAGGCTTCGGAATTCGGCATTACGCGGCGCGGCATCAAGCTTGCGTCCATGCTCATGTTCATCAGCGATGTGCACGCCCTTGGGCTTGAAACGGCTCAGGGTCTTGTATGCACCGCTTCCTATTATTGGGATACGGATGACAAAACACGCGGTGTCGCCCGCCGCGTTTTGGCGAATTCCGGTGTCAATACGCCGGTCACCATGGCGCAGGCTGGCGACTATTCTGCAACGCTGCACTATCTGAAGGCTGTTGCCGAATTGGGGGCGGGGCCGTCTAAGGCCAGCGGGCGCGCCGTTGTGGAGCGCATGAAGGCCATGCCGACGCAAGATGACGCCTTTGGCGCAGGCACAATCCGTGCCGATGGCAGAAAGATTCACCCGGCTTTTCTCTATGAGGTGAAAACACCGGCGGAAAGCAAGCACCGGTTTGATTACTACAAGCTGCTGCAAACCAGCCCGGCTGATGATGCCTTCCGTTCGCTGGCGGATGGCGGCTGTTCGCTGGTGCGTAGCTGATCTATTTTCTCACGGGGCGGCGCGCTGCCGCCCCGTGGATCAATCATCCCTTCGGCAAGGGCGGCAGCGGTGTCGCCTCCGGCGGGATTTGTACTTCCGCGACATTCAGCGTCATGGAAACCGCGACGTAATAGCCACTGACCGCGATCAAATCCACCACGCCCTGTTCGCCGAAACGTGCCGCGGTGGCAGCGAAAGTCGCGTCTGATACGCCGTGATCGCGGTGCAATTCCGTGCAGAATTCATAGACCAGGCGCTGATCTTCCGTCATGCCGGCGGGGCGGCGGCCCTCGGCAAGATCAGCGGCAATCGCAGGCGGCAAGCCAGCCTTCATCGCCATGGCGTGATGCGCATACCATTCATATTGGCTGGTCCCGACGCGCGCCGTAATCAGGATGGCGAACTCGTTCAAATCGGTGGGGATTGAGCTGTTGAAGCGCAGATACTCACCCACCTTTTGCATTCTATCGGCGAAAACCGGGCTGCGCAGCCAGGCATTGAAGGGACCACGCAAGCCGCCGCGTGGGCCCTTGATGATGCCCTCAGCCGCGGCGCGTTGCTCCGTGCTCATGCTCTCTGGCGTCAATTCAGGGAAGCGCGGTTTCCTGGGCGTTGCCATTATGATTTCCTTTGGCTGAAGAAAGCCGCAAGCGATGTGCCCCGGCAGATGAAACAAGGCTAGACAGCGCAAGGGCAAGGGGCAAGGCAGACTTGCCGTGGCAGGGGGCTTTGGTTAGCGTAACCCCGAAGGATGATCGGCCAAGTTGAGGCAGGGCCAGCAGCAAGCCGGATGGAGAAGCACCATGCATGATATCGTGATTCGCGGCGGCACCATTGTGGATGGGCTCGGCACGCCGCGTTATACTGGCGATGTCGCCATTGATGGTGATCGCATCACGCAGGTGGGCGGCAAGGCCGGCCCGGCGCGGCGCGATGTGGCGGCGGCAGGCCGGCTGGTCACACCCGGCTGGGTGGATGTGCATACGCATTACGATGGGCAAGCCACCTGGGACCCCAATTTGGCGCCTTCATCCTGGCATGGCGTGACAACGCTGCTGTTCGGCAATTGCGGCGTTGGCTTTGCGCCGGTGCAGAAGAACCACCATCAGGCGCTGATTGATCTGATGGAAGGGGTGGAAGACATCCCCGGCATTACGCTGAGCGAAGGGTTGAAATGGAATTGGGAAAGCTTCCCCGAATATCTTGATGCGCTGGAAGCCATGCCGCGCACATTGAATATCGGTGCGCAGCTTGCGCATCATCCCTTGCGCGTTTATGTCATGGGCGAACGCGGGCTGAAGCGCGAAAACGCAACCGGCGATGATATTGAAGCCATGGCGCGCCTGACGCAGGAAGCCTTGGAAGCCGGCGCCTTCGGCTTCACCACATCGCGCACAGATCAGCACAAGACCCTCGCCGGCGATCTGGTGCCGGGCCGTTATGCGGAGGAAGAGGAATTGCTCGCCATCGGCCGCGCCATGGGCAAGGCCGGGCGCGGTACTTTCGGCATGTTGAGCGATTTTGAGGATGAGGCTGCGGAATTCCGTTGGCTGCGTGAGGTGGCGAAATCCACCAAGCGCCCGGTGTGGTTCCTGCTGACCGATCGTGCCTATGACCCGCAGCGTTGGAAGCGCCTGATGCAGGGCGTGCATCAGGCACGCGCAGAAGGGCTTAGTCTTGCCGCGCAAGTCGCGGGGCGCACGGTTGGGTTGATTCTGGGGCTGACGACATCGCTCAATCCCTTTGCATTGCGCGAGAGTTTTGCGGCGCTTGCGGGGCTGCCGCCGGCTGAGCAATTGGCACGGCTGCGGGATCCCGAAACGCGGCGGAAAATCCTTTCCGAAGAAGCATCGAAGCGGCTATTGGATGTGCTGCCGCCACTCTCACGCCAGATCGCGACGCGTTGGGACAATATGTTCGAATTGGGCGATCCGCCGGATTATGAACCGCCGCGGGAGCGCAGCATTGCTGCCCTCGCCGCCAAGGCCGGGCAGGATCCCGCTTCCTATTGCTATGATTTCCTGATTGGTGCTGATGGCGGGCGGATGCTCTATTTCCCGGTCACCAACTACGTGACGGGTGATCTTTCCGTCGTGCGGGAAATGAATATGGATAAGGCGACCGTGCTTGGCCTTTCCGATGGTGGTGCCCATTGCGGCGTGATTTGCGATGCTTCCACCCCCAGCTTTATGCTGACCCATTGGGCGCGTGATCGGAAGCGCGGCGATGGCTTGCCCCTGGAATTCGTGGTGAAGCGGCAGACCAGCGAAACGGCGGATTTCTTTGGCCTGACGGATCGTGGCCGGCTGGCACCTGGTGCGATGGCTGATGTGAACATCATCAATTTCGATGGGCTGCGCTTGTATCATCCTGAGATGATTTATGATCTGCCAGCGGGTGGGCGGCGTTTGGTGCAGCGCGTTGATGGCTATGACATGACGCTGGTTGCCGGCAAACCAATTCGCGAAGCGGGGCATGATACGGGCGCGCTACCGGGCAAGCTGCTGCGTGCGACAAGCTGAAGGCGCGCAGTGATGGGGCCGCAACCAAAGCGCCGTAGCTTGTTGGCGGGTCTTGGCGCGATGGTCGCGGCGCCGCGCTTGGCCCACGCATCCTGGCCCGAAAGACCGCTGCAATTGATCGTACCTTTCGCGGCTGGCGGCGGCACCGACATTTCCGCACGCACCATGGCGCAATTCCTGGAACGCGAATTAGGCCAGCCTGTGGTGGTGCAAAACCGCCCCGGCGCGGGCGGAGAGATCGGCCTTTCCGCCATCGCCGATGCGCGACCAGATGGTTATACCATCGGCATCATTAATACGCCGGGCATCGTAACGATCCCGATTGAAAGATCGCCGCGCTGGTCTTTGGCAAGCTTCACCTTCATCGCCGGCGTTGTCGAAGACCCAACAACCTTTGCCGTGCATCCCGAAAGCCCGATACGCAATATTGCCGATTTGGTCGCTGCCGCCAAGGCAAAGCCAGGTGAGGTAACGGTTGGCACGCAGGGCGTCGGCTCGGCTGGGCATATCAGTGCCCTATTGTTGGAACAGGCGGCTGGTATTCGCTTGGAATGCGTCAGCTACTCCGGCTCCGCGCCCGCGGCTGTGGCTTTGATGCGCCGCGATATTCAAGTGACCACCGCAAGCTTGGGCGAAAGCCTGACCTTCGCGCAGCAGCAGCCATGGCGAGTATTGGGGTTGATGTCCTCAGCGCGGTCCGAATTCGCGCAGGATGTGCCGACTTTCAAGGAAGCGGGTTACGATATTCGCGGCGGGTCGTTGCGTGGCATTGGCGCGCCACGGGGCCTGCCCGAAGATGTGGTGCGTCGGCTTTCTGCGGCGATTGGTGCCGCGCTGCGCCATCCTGAATTTCGCGCGGTGAGTGCGCGGACTTTCCAGCCGCTGCGCTTTCTGGATAGCGCAGAATATATTGCTTATTTGCAGGATGCTGATGCAGCGCATCGCGCACTTTGGCGCGCACGGCCTTGGAATAGCTGAGGCCGGTATCCGTTACGTCAGCCGATAATGGCTCGGCATTTCGTCCTTGAGCGCGACACCTGTCGCGCCAAGCTTGCGCGCTTCAACCAATAGCCAAAGCGCCTTGGCGGCAGCGGCATCAGCGCCAAGCCCTCCGGGGCGGATATTGCTGATGCAGTTGCGCATGGCGTCATTGCTGCCGCGGCGCGCTGCCCAGGTCAGGTAAAGCCCCATGCTATCGGTCGCGGAAAGTCCGGGCCTTTCGCCAATCAGCACGACCGCCGCTGCCGCTTCCATCGCCTCCGCAATATCATCCCCAAGCGCGACGCGCGCCTGTTCAGCAATGATGATGGGGCCGGGTGCGAAGCCTGCCGTGCCGAGAGCCGGTACCAACGCCGCGAGCAAAGCCGGCGCCTGCTGCTGCACACCCCGCGCGCAAAGCCCATCCGCCACCACCAGCGCAATGCTGCCTTTCGCCTTCGGCAGCGTGCTGCCTTCCCGCAGTTTGCGGCCAAGATCGGGGCGCAGCAGATAGCGCCTGCGTTCTTCTGCCTGGCTTGTCACGCGCTGAATGGGCAGACCCAGGGGCGTTAGTTCCGCCGCAAGCTTCGCCACATCCAGGCTGGACCAAACCGCATCGCGTGCGCGCGCATGCGCTTCCTGAAAATCGAGATGCGCAGCGGTAGGCAGCGCATTGCCCACACGCCCCAGCGCCACACGCGCATCGGTAAAGCGGCGCAGATCGCGCCATTTGCTGGGCGTGCTCATCCAAGCCCAATCAGCTTGGGTGACAGGCGCGCAGGGATCGCCTC
>JBIIIE010000129.1:0-7718 GCA_044235135.1 Roseomonas sp.
CCGGAGCACAAGGGCGCGCGGCAGCCCGCCAAGGTCGGCGCGGCAGGCTTCCGGCATCAGCCCCGCCGCCCTGGCCAGCACCTCCACCGCCGCCTGCTGACCCTGGCCCAATTCCAGCACCGCCACCCCGCGCGGTGCCAAAAGCCAGGGCAGATCGGCGATGATATGCCGATAGGCCGAAAGCCCATCGGCCCCGCCATCCAAGGCCAAGGTCGGTTCATGCCTCGCTACCTCAGGCATCAGCGCCGGGATGGCCGCGCTTTCGATATAGGGCGGGTTGCACAGCAGCAGATCAAACCGCCCGGCCAGCGCGGCCGCCCAATCGCCAGCCAGGAAACACGCCCGATCCCCAAGCCCTAGCCGCGCGGCATTCCGCGCGGCCAGCGCCACCGCTTCTGGCTTCAAATCAACGCCAACCCCGCTTGCCGCGGGCAATTCACTCAGCAGCGCGAGCAACAAGGCCCCGGTCCCGGTGCCGAGATCAATGACGTTTAACGCGGCACCCTTATCCGGGCAGGCTTCAAGCGCGGCTTCAATCAGGCTTTCCGAATCCGCGCGGGGGATCAGCGTGGCCGGCGAGACTTCCAGTTCCAGCGTCCAGAACCCGACATGGCCAATCAGATAGGCAAAGGGTTCATGCGCGACGCGCCTTGCAAGCAACCCCGCGAATTGCGCGGCCTTGTCTATCGGCACCGGCGCGCGAGGGTCACGCAGCAGCGCTTCTTCCGTGGTGCCCAAGACATGCGCGAGCAAGCGGCGCGCTTCCAGGCGAGGCGCTTCAATCGCGGCACCGCGCAACCTTTGCCCAGCCTGACAGAGAAAAAAGCCGATGCTGCCGGCGGGATCGGCGCAGGGCGCTTCCGTCACGCCGCTTCTGCCGCCAGCCGCGCCGCCTGGTCTTCGGCGATCAGCGCGCCAAAAATATCATCGAAATCGCCGAGCATCACGCGGTCAATCTTATGCAGCGTGAGGCCAATGCGGTGATCCGTCACGCGGCCTTGCGGGAAGTTATAGGTGCGGATGCGCTCAGACCGATCCCCAGTGCCAACCTGGCTTTTGCGATCCGCCGCGCGGGCCTTATCAGCGGCGCTGCGCTGCTGTTCATAAAGCCTGGCGCGCAACACCTTCATCGCCTTGGCGCGGTTCTTGTGCTGGCTTTTTTCTTCCTGCATCGCCACCACAATCCCGCTTGGGATGTGGGTGATGCGCACCGCGCTATCTGTCTTGTTCACATGCTGCCCACCGGCACCCGAAGCGCGGTAGGTATCAATGCGCAAATCCTTGTCTTCGATCTGCACATCCACATCTTCCGCTTCCGGCAGCACGGCGACGGTGACAGTGGAGGTATGAATGCGCCCCTGGGTTTCCGTGGTTGGCACGCGCTGGACGCGATGCACACCGCTTTCATATTTGAAGCGCGCAAACACGCCGCGCCCGGCGATTTCCGCGGTGGCGCCCTTGATGCCGCCCAATTCGTTTTCATCGTAATCCAGTACTTCAAAGCGCCAGCCGCGCCCTTCCGCGTAGCGCTGATAGGCGCGGAACAATTCAGCGGCGAATAACCCGGCCTCATCACCGCCGGCGGCGGGGCGGATTTCCAGAATGGCGCTCCGTTCATCCGCCGCATCGCGCGGCAGCAGCATGATGCGGATTTCATGTTCCAAAGCGGGCACGCGTTCCTTCTGCGTCAGCCATTCGGCTTCGGCCAATTCGCGCATTTCGGGGTCTGCCAGCATCGCCTCCGCCTCATCCCGCGCGCGTTCGGCGGTGCGGTATTCGGCGTATTTTTCGACCAGCGGTTCAAGCTCCGCCAATTCCTTGGATAAAGCGCCAATATCTGCGCCCGGCGCGGTGGAGAGCATATGGCGCAGCTCCTCCGCACGCGACAGCAAACGATCAAGACGGGAAGGCAGGCTCATTTGAGGCGGGCGGGGATATCCGCGAGTACGACGCTTTCCTGCGTGCCGGCATCAAGATCACGCAATTGCGCGATGCCGGCGGCGATTTCCGCTTCGCCCAAAATCACGGCGGCGCGGGCATTGATGCGATTGGCGCGTTCCATGCGGCGCTTGAGATTGCCGCGATAGGCGATCTCGGCGGTGATGCCGGCGCGGTGCAAGCTGCTCAGCATATCAAGCGCCGCGCCTTCCGCTTCATCGCCGACCGGGATCACGGCGACGGGGCGCGGCGCGGCAGGGCTTTCAGCCAGCAGCATGGCAAGGCGTTCAATGCCGGCGGCCCAGCCGACGGAAGGCGTGGGGGGGCCGCCCATTTCCTCAACGAGGCCATTGTAGCGCCCGCCCGCCATGACGGTGCCCTGCGCGCCGAGGCGATCGGTCACGAATTCAAAGGCGGTGTGGCTGTAGTAATCAAGGCCACGCACAATGCGCGGGTTTTCGCGGAAGGGCACGCCAAAGCGCGTGAGGTGTTTCTTCACCGTGGCGTAAAACGCGGCGGCTTCGGGCGTCAGGTGATCACCAATCACCGGCGCGCCGGCGACAATGGCGCGGTCTGTCTCATCCTTGGAATCCAGGATGCGCAAAGGGTTTTTTTCCAACCGCACACGGCTGTCGTGGCTCAGCGCATCGCGATGGGCGCTGAAATACGCCACCAGCGCCGCGCGATAGGCATCACGCGAAGGAGCATCGCCGAGCGTATTGATTTCCAGCACCGTGCCTTCGGCGATGCCGAGTTCCTGCTGGATATGCCAGCCGCAGGCGATGACTTCCGCATCGGCCAAAGGTTCGGCGGCGCCCAGGATTTCAATGCCGATCTGGTGGAATTGCCGATAGCGCCCCTTTTGCGGGCGTTCATAGCGAAACATCGGCCCGGCATAGAAAACCTTGCGCGGCAGATTGGATTGCGTGAGGCCGTTGGAGACCAAGGCGCGGCAGACACCGGCGGTCATTTCCGGGCGCAGCGTCAGGCTTTCCCCGCCGCGATCGGTGAAGCTGTACATTTCCTTGGAAACCACATCGGAAGTGTCACCAAGGCCACGGGCAAAAACGCGCGTGTCTTCAAAAATGGGCGTCGCCCATTCTTCAAAGCCGTAAAGGGCGGAAATCCGGCGCGCGGCTTCGGCCACCGCATGGTGGCGGCGGAATTCCTCACCGATCAGGTCACGCGTGCCACGGGCGGGTTGCAATTGGCTAGACATGCCGGTTCGGTATCCTGTCTCGGGTTTGGCGGCAAGCTCATGCGCTGAAAAGGGCTTGCGCTTCCGCCAGGATGCGCCGGCGGCGGATATAATTCGTGCTACCCTCAATGGCCCGGCGTTCCACCACTTCAACCGGACGTGCCAAGGCGCGGGCCGCGTCTTCCTCGAAGGCCAGCAGCCGCGCGAAGCTGCGCTGAGTGTCGGGCGCAAATTCAATCAGCAGGTCAATATCGCTGCGCGCCGGGTCAAAATCATCGCCACGGGCCGCAGAGCCGAACACCTCAAGCCGCGCCACACCATGCTGCCTGCAAAGCGCGGCTAGCGTATCACGATGGCGCAGGATTTCGGCGTGCATCCCTGCCCCTTACTCCGCCGCGCGCACCGGTTGTTCCGCGGTTTTTGCGGCGCGCAGCGCCTCCGCGCGGGCTTCCACCAGGCCCACAATGTGATCCACCATTTCCTCGGTCCGGATCGTATGGTCCGTCTTGCCGGCGCTATAGACCATGTGAGTCCCCGCGCCCCCGCCGGTCAGGCCGATATCGGTCATCAGCGCCTCACCAGGGCCATTCACCACGCAGCCGATGATCGAAAGGCTGATGGGCTCAGCGATATGCGCGAGCCGTTCTTCCAGCTTTTCCACGGTGCGGATCACATCAAAGCCCTGCCGCGCGCAGGATGGGCAGGAAATCACCTTCACGCCGCGATGGCGGAGATGCAGCGATTTCAGCAATTCCCAACCCACCGCCACTTCTTCCTCAGGCTCCGCGGAAAGCGAAACCCGCAACGTATCGCCAATCCCGGCCCAGAGCAGAGACCCAAGCCCGATCGCGGATTTCACCGTGCCGGTGCGCTTGCCGCCCGCTTCCGTGATGCCGATATGCAGCGGGTGATCACAGGCTTCCGCCAATTGCTGATAGGCAGCAACGGCCAGGAACACATCGGATGCCTTCACGCTGATCTTGAATTCGTGGAAATCTTCTTGCAGCAAATGGTCCGCATGCCACAGCGCGCTTTCCACCAGCGCTTCCGGATTGGGTTCGCCGTATTTTTCCAGCAAGTGTTTCTCAAGGCTGCCGGCATTCACGCCGATGCGGATGGAACAGCCATGATCGCGCGCTGCCTTGATCACTTCCTTCACGCGTTCCTTCGATCCGATATTGCCGGGATTGATGCGCAAACACGCCGCCCCCGCTTGCGCCGCCTCAATGGCGCGGCGGTAGTGGAAATGGATATCGGCCACGATCGGCACATTCACTTCGCGCACAATCTCAGCGAGCGCCGCCGTTGATTCCTCGGTCGGGCAGGAAACGCGCACAATATCAACGCCGGCCAATTCGCTGCGGCGGATTTGCGCAATCGTCGCCGCCGCATCTTCGGTGGGCGTATTCGTCATGGTCTGTACGGAAATCGGCGAATCGCCACCCACCGGCACGCGCCCGACATGGATCAGGCGGGATTTGCGACGCTCGATCTTCTGATAGGGACGATAGGACATGCGGCGGACCCCAGGGGATGTTTTCGTCAGCCGATTATGCCGGGGCTTTCGCCGCGCCGAAAGACTTGAAACGCGTCAGGGGCGCGACGGGTTTGCCGGGGGCGTGGCGGGCGGCGCAGGCGCCGGACGCGGTGGCGCAGCAGCGGCGGGAGTCGAAGCCTGGGCGGCGGATGGGCGCAGCCGGTCCGGCTCCAGCGCGATATTGCGCCGCACGCCGGGGCCGCCGAGGGCTTCAACCTGATCACCATCCAGCAGGATATCCAGGTTCTCGGCCTTCCCGGTGGTCAGCACAATGCCGGGCCGATTTGGGATTTCGATAGTGTCACCAGCGCGGAGCACGCGGTCTGTCATCACGCGATTGGCAGCATTATCACGTATTTGCACCCAGCTTTCCCCCTTGGCGCGGATCACCACGCGCGGCTTGTCGGGGTCAATGCGCGGCGGCGGCGGCGCGACAACCGGGGTTGGGGCTGGCGCAGACGGTTCCGCCACTGGGGCGGGCGCATCGCGCAGCGCAGCGGCATCAGCAACGCGCTCCAACCGGGGGGGCAAAGGCGGCACGTTATCCACCACGCGCTCACCACGGCCGCTCCATTGATACCAAGCGATATAGCCGACGAGCGCAATGGCGACCCCAATCGCGGCAAGAATACCGGTTGGGATGCCGCGGCTTGGCACCGGTTCGGGGAAAACCAATTCGCCCGATTTCGTCACCGCCGTGCCGGACATATCACGAAAGCGCCGCACCGCATCATCCGCATCCAGCCCCAAGGCGGTGGCGTAAGACCGCACGAAACCAACGGCATAGGCCGCACCGGGCAGGTCCTTCACCCGGCCTTCCTCCAGCGCCAGCAAATAGCGCTTATTGATGCGGATTTGGGTCGCCGCATCCTCAACACTGATGCCAAGGGCAAGCCGCGCCTCGCGCAGTTCTTCTCCAACGCGGGCGGCTTCCTGGGGCGAATTTTCAGTGCGGGCAGAGCGCTTCATGGGGGTTCCAGCGGATCGAAACGCTTCTAGCCTGAGGCCGGCGGCTTCGGCAATCAGGCGGCAGCGGCGCCAGACCGCGCCATGATTGCCTGCGCGGCCTGATCGCGCAATTCGGCAATGATCTCGGCGGCGGTTTGTTCACCTGTCACCATGCCGACCGATTGCCCGGCCATCAATGATCCATTTTCGACATCGCCATCAATCACCGCGCGCCTGAGCGCCCCGGCCCAGAAATGTTCGATATCAAGCTGCGCAGCTTCCTTGGTCAGTTCACCGGATTGGAAGCGGCGAATGGTCTCCGCCTGATGTTCCAGGAAGCGCTTGGTACCCTGATTTTGTAAAGCGCGCACGGGAATCACGGGGAAATTCTCATCCAATTGGATCGTCGGCATGGCGTCGCGCGCATTGCCGCGAATGAAGGCCTGCTTGAAATTGGGATGCGCGATGGATTCACGGGCGCAGACAAAGCGCGTGCCAAGCTGCACGCCAGCGGCGCCCATTTCCAGATAGGAAAGGATCGCCTCTCCACGCCCAATCCCGCCGGCCACGAACACCGGCACATCACGGATATGGGGCAGGATTTCCTGCGCGAGCACGGTCAGCGACACGGGGCCGATATGCCCGCCCGCTTCGCTGCCTTCAATCACCAAGGCATCGGCCCCGGCGCGGATCAGGCGCTTCGCCAAAGCCAAGGCCGGCGCAAAGCACACCACCTTCGCCCCACCATCCTTCGCCTTCTTGATCGCGGTGCCAGGCGGAATGCCGCCGGCGAAAACAATATGCGAAACCTTGGCCGCCAGGCAGGTATCCACCAGCTGATCCAGCCTTGGGTGCATGGTGATCAGATTGACGCCGAAGGGCTTGCTTGTCAGCGCCTGAGTGCCGGCGATTTCCTCAGCCAGGCGCGGCGGTTCCATCGCCCCGCAGGCGATCACGCCAAAGGCGCCGGCATTCGAAAGGGCGGAGACCAAATGCCTCTCACTGACCCAGGACATGGCGCCACCCATAATGGCATAGCGCGCGCCGAGAAACGCAGCACCACGCGCCATCAGCCGATCAAGCTGCGCCAGGGCCTTGGTCATGTCATCGCTCATGCCGGCGCATCCAGACCATAGGCGGTGTGCAAAGCGCGCACGGCAAGTTCGGTGTATTCCGCGCCTACCAGCACACTCACCTTGATTTCGCTGGTGGAAATCACCTGGATATTGATGCCCTTTTCCGACAGCGCCTTGAACATGGTGGTGGCGACGCCGGCGTGGCTGCGCATCCCAATGCCGACCACGCTGATCTTCGTCACATCCGGGTCAGCCAGCAGCGCTTCATAGCCAAGATCGGCGCGCGCCTTTTCCAGCACATCCTGCGCACGCGGCAGATCAACCTTGCCAATGGTAAAAGTCATATCCGTGCTGCCATCGGCGCCGATATTCTGCACGATCATATCCACATTCACATTGGCTTTCGCGAGCGCACCAAAAACGGCGGCGGCCACACCGGGCCTGTCCGGCACACGGCGAAGCGTTATCTTGGCGTCATCGCGCGAATAGGCGATGCCGGAAACGACGGGCTGTTCCACGATTTCATCCTCATCAACCACGAGCGAGCCTGGCTTGTCTTCAAAGCTGGAAAGCACCTGCACGCGCACACGCTGCTTCATTGCCAATTCAACGGACCGCGTCTGCAAGACCTTGGCGCCAACGGAAGCGAGTTCCAGCATTTCCTCATAGGAAATCCGCTCAAGCTTGCGCGCGCGCGGCACAATGCGCGGGTCGGTCGTATAGACGCCATCCACATCGGTATAGATATCGCAGCGATCCGCCTTGACGGCGGCGGCAATCGCAACGGCCGAAAGATCAGACCCGCCACGGCCAAGCGTGGTGATACGGTTGCGCTTGGGGTCAATGCCCTGAAAGCCCGCAACCACCGGCACCTGGCCTTGTTCCATGCGTTCAATCAGCGCAGCGCCATCAATGGATTCAACGCGCGCCTTGCCATGCGCCTGGTCCGTGATGATCGGCACCTGCCAGCCCTGCCAGGACCGCGCATCAACGCCAATCGCTTGCAAGGCAATCGCGGTCA
>JBIIIE010000130.1:0-7569 GCA_044235135.1 Roseomonas sp.
ATCTCCGACATGGCGATGATTGCCGAGCCGTTCCATCAAGCCGCGTTCCAGCAGCGCGCCGGTAGCACACACATTGGCCAGCAGGTTTTCTTCCGCGATCACTTCCTGCACCGCAAGCGCCGCCGCGCAAGCCACCGGATGCGCCTGATAGGTATGGCCATGCTTGAAAGTGCCTGTCCCACGCTTCAGCGTTTCCACCACGCGCCCATGCACCAGAATGCCGCCAATCGGCTGATAGCCTCCGCCAAGCCCCTTCGCGATCACCTGGATATCCGGCGAAATACCTTCCTGTTCCCAGGCATGCAAAGTGCCAGTGCGGCCCATGCCGGACATCACCTCATCCAAAATCAGCAAAGCGCCATGGCGATCACAGACAGCGCGCATGGCCTGGAAATAGCCAGGCAGCGCGGTGGCGCAGCCGAGTGTGGCACCCACCACGGTTTCCGCGCAAAAGGCAATCACATTGCGCGGGCCAAGGCGCTGGAATTCCGCTTCCAGCTCCGCCGCCAACCGCGCGACATAATCCGCATCCGATTCATCATCGCGCCGATCGCGATAGGCGTAGCAGGGCGAAACATGGCTGAAGGCATCTGAAAGAATCGGCGCATAGGGTGTGCGCCGCGCGATATTGCCGCTGGCGGCCAGCGCCCCCAGCGTATTGCCGTGATAGGATTGCCGGCGCGCAATGAAGCGTGTGCGCTGCGGCTCCCCCGCCTCCAGAAAATACTGGCGCGCGATTTTGAGCGCGGCTTCCATCCCCTCACTGCCGGAGGAAACAAAATAGGCATGGGTCAGCCCGCCTGGCTTATGCCCGACCAGCACTTCCGCGAGCTTCTCAGCACTGCCGGCGCTGAACAGCGCGGTATGCGCGTAACACAGGCGATCAATCTGCGCCTTCATGGCAGAGACCACATGCGGATGGCCATGGCCAAGACACGCAACCGCTGCGCCACCCGACCCATCAATCACATCATGCCCGGTGGAATCCGTCAGCCAAATGCCCTGGCCGGAAACGGCGATGGGCGGGTCCTTCAACAGGTTGCGATGGACGATATGGGACATGGCGCGGGCTCCTTCACCGATATCCTGCCGCGATATGCCCCAAAGGGCTAGAAGCTAATTTCAGGGCGTCAGCAGCCCGACCACCGCGCCGGTCATGCAGCAGGCGATGGAAGCCGAAACCAGTGATGGCAGGCCAAGGCGCAGGATATCCGCGCGCCGTTCCGGGCACATGCCGGCCATGCCCGCCACCATGATCCCGACCGACCCGAAATTGCTGAAACCGCATAGCGAATAGGTCAGGATCAGGCGGGAGCGCTCCGAAAGCCCCGCCCCGCCGGACTGCGCCAGTTCCAGATAGGCAACAAACTCATTGATCACGATCTTCACGCCGAGTGAAGAAGCAACCGTTGCCGCTTCCGCCGCCGGCACACCCATGGCCCAGGCGACCGGCCATAACAGCACCCCAAGCAGGCGCTGGAGCGTGAAGCCGGTGGCCGGTTCCAACGCCATATTCACCAAAGCGACCAAGGCAACAAAGACAATGAGTGACGCCATGATGCCAAGCAGAAGCGAAAGCCCATCCTGTGTGCCGCGCACCAGCGCATCCATGCTGCTATCGTAAAGTTTCACGGGCTGGCCGGTGTCATGATCCGCCGTGCCCCCCACGCTTTCCGCCGGCAGCATCAACAGCGCAGCAAGGATCGCGGCGGGTGCGGAAATCAGGCTCGCGGTCAGCAATTGCCCGGCTGCATCGGGCACCACCGGGGCGATCATCAGCGCATAAACCACCAGCGTATTGCCGCTGATGGTGGCAAGCCCCGCGGTCATGACCACGAAAAGCTCAGCCCGCGTCATGCGCGCCAGCCAGGCGCGGATCATCAGCGGTGCTTCCACCATGCCGACAAAGACATTGGCCGCAACACCAAAGCCTGCTGCGCCGCCAATGCCGAAAAGCCGGCGCAGGATGGCGGCCATCACGCGCACAATCGCGGGCAGGATGCCCCAATGATAGAACAGCGCGGAAAGCGCGCCGACCACCAGCACAAGCGGCAAAGCCTGGAAGAACAGGATGAAGGAAGCACCCGGGCGCAATTCCTGAAACGGCAAGGCACCGCCGCCCAGATAGCCAAAGACCAAGGATGTGCCGGCTTGCGTTGCCGCCGCCAACGCATTCACCGCATCACCCAAATAGGCGAAGCCCGCGCGCAACAGCGCGATATGCAACAGCGCCGCGCCAAGGGCGATTTGCAGGGCCAGCCCCATCACGACAACGCGCACCGAGACGCCGCGCCGGAAGCCACCCAATCCCCAAGCCAGCAGGCAAAGCACCAGCAGGCCAAGGCCGGATTGGGCTTGCAGCGCGGTCATGTCAGCAATATTCCTGCATGGGGATCACGCAATTCCAGGGTCAAGCATTTTTGTGGCTTGCGGCCATCACGCCCCATCTTGGCCGCCAATCAGCATTTTTTCCAGAAACCCCTCCACTGCGGCGAAATGCGAAGGCCAATCCGGGGCGCGCCAGCCGCGCAAGCGCTCAAGCTGAGCGGCGCGCATCGGGCTATCCTTGGCGGCCATTGCCAGGATGGCATCGCGCCAGCCAGGCCCATCCAGGGGGTGGATGTAGTCGGGCACGCCGGCGCCGATTTCCCGAAAGGCGGGAATGTCGCTGGCCAAAACGGGCACACCCATCGCCAGCGCTTCGGCCAAGGGGATGCCATAGCCCTCGGCGATGGATGGGAATAGCAAGGCGCGGGCCCCGCGCATCCAGGCGCCTGTTTCGGCATCCGTCAGGCGGCCAAGTTCCAGCACCCTCCCCTTCCAATCAACCCGATCCAGCAGGGCGAAGCTTGTGCCGTTTTCCCAACCGCGGCGCCCGATGATGACAAGATCGGGCGCTTCGGGCTGGTCAGCGAAGCCTTCCTTCCAAAGTTGCAGCATCAGCAGATGATTCTTGCGTGGCGCGATATTGGACAACATCACGCACCAGGGCCGGGGACGCGCCGGCAGCGATGCGGGGCTTACCATGGGCAGATCAAGCCCCGGATGCGCCACCGCGAAGGGCGGCGAACGCAAGCCTTCAGTGGCAAAGTAGCGCTGACATTCCTGGGCCGAGGCGGCAGATACCGCCAGCGCCCCATCGGCCATGGCCGAAACCAAAGCCATACGCGCTTTTTGTTGCGCAGCGCCCTTCGCAGGAGAGTATTCGGGGTGGCTGAGCGGCAGGTTGTCATGCAGCAGCGGCACAAAGAGCGCGCCTTTGCCTTTGGCTTCGGCTATGGCGCGCGGCGCCAGCAGCATATGGCCCGAGGCATTGAGCAGAATGGCCCCCTTACCTTGCGCGGCCTCAAGGGCTTGTCGCGCGCGCCTGCGCCCTTCGCCGAGCAGATGGCCAGCCATATGCGCGGCTGCCTTTGCCCTCAGCCACGGGATAACGCCGCTGCGCCCGGTTGCGATGCTTTCTTGCGCTGCGGCAATAAGGGTGCGGCCTGCCTGATCGGGCAGCGCCGTGAGCTGCCCCTGCAGCGTGCGCGCAACAAGTGTCACGGAAGCAGGGGGCATGGCCGCCCAATGCCTGGCATGGGCAAAGACCACTCGGTCCACGCCCGAGGGCTGCGGCGCAAAAGGCGAAATCAGCACCGGGGTTATGTCGAACAGGATATGCACGATCAAAGCCTATAGATTGGTAAGGCGCGACGCACTGCCCAAGTTTGTCCGCAAAGGAATCATGTTGGCAAAAGGGGCGTTGGTGGGTCTTCCAATTCCAGATCGGCGATGCGCTGCCCGCCGCGCTTGATGGCGTTGGTGGAGGTTTCGATCTGCTCCACATCCTTCTGCACCTGGCCGAAATGCTTGCGGAGACTATCGGTGCGTTCTTCCAACCGCCCGACATCGGCCAGCATCCTGTCCACTTCCTTCCGGATGCGCCCGGCTTCCGTGCGCAGCCGCACATCGCGCATCAGGGCGCGCATGGTGCCCAACACCGCCCATAGCGTGGTGGGGGAGACAATATAAACCCCGCGCCGCGTGGCATCTGAAACAAGTGACACCAGCGAGGTATGCAATTCAGCGTAAATCGCCTCGGACGGGACGAAAATCAGCGCGCCCGCGGCGGTCTCACCCGCGATGATGTAGCGATCCGCCACATCCCTGATGTGCTTTTGCACATCGGTGGAAAATTGCCGCAGCTTTTGGGTGCGTGTGGCATCATCGGTAGCATCGCGCAGGGCAAGCCAGGATTCCAGCGGGAATTTCGAATCAATCGCGATGGGGCCGGGCGGGTTTGGCAGATGGATCAGGCAATCGGCGCGCTTGCCGTTGGAAAGGGTGGCTTGCAGGGTGAAGGCATCGGAAGGCAGGCGGTCCGCGATGATCTGTTCCATCTGGCTTTCGCCAAAGGCGCCACGCGCCTGCTTATTACCGAGAATACCCGCCAGCGTATTCACCTGCGATCCCAGCGCTTCGATATTGCTGCGCGCGGCGTCAATCACCGCAAGCCTTTCCTTGATTTCGGTTGACGTGGCGCCAAGGCTGGTGGTCACGCGTTCCGTCTGACTGTTCAGCGTGGCTGAAAGGCTTTCATTCTGGCTTTTGATTGCTTCCGTCAGGCTGCGCTCGGCTTGCGTCAGTCGGTCCGCCATGGCGGCTTCCTGGGCCGCGATGCGCGCGATCTGTTCCTGCACCGCGCCATTCAGCACGCGGGTTTGGTCCATCACCACGCTATTGACGCGATCGGCGATATTGCCTTCCAGCGTCACAACGCGTTGCGCTTGCCGTTCCTGCGCATCCGCCAGGGCCGAAAGCTGGCCAAGCACCATGCCCGCCAGCGGATCAGGCGCGGGCCGGCGCAGGATCAGTACCAGCGCGATCAGCAAGGCCGCAACAAGAATGGCCAGCGGCAATACCGCATCGGGTGGCAGCCAGCCTGGCAAGGTCCAGTTCTGCATGCGGCGCCTATGCCTGCCTCAATGCCGGAAATGCCGCATGCCGGTGAAAACCATGGCAAGCCCGGCCTTATCGGCGGCTTCAATCACCTCATGATCGCGGATTGAGCCGCCCGGCTGAATGATCGCGGTAGCACCGGCGGAGGCTGCGATTTCCAGCCCATCAGCAAAGGGAAAAAATGCATCGGATGCGACGACGGAACCCTTGGCCAAGGGCTCGGCAAGGCCCGCCGCCTTGGCCGCGGCTTCGCTTTTCCAGGCGGCGATGCGGCTGCTTTCCGCGCGGTTCATCTGCCCTGCGCCAATGCCAACCGTCGCCAAGCCCTTGGCATAGACAATGGCATTGGATTTCACATGCTTGCAGACGCGGAAGGCAAACAGCAGATCGGCCATTTCAGCCGCATTCGGCGCGCGCTTCGTCACGCATTTCAGCGTGGCTTCACTGACGCGCCCGGCATCACGCGATTGCGCAAGGAAACCACCCGCGACGGAACGGAACATCATGCCCGGCACGGCAGGATCAGGCAGGCCGCCGGTCAGCAGCAGGCGCAGATTTTTCTTTTTGGCGAAAACCGCGAGTGCGGCTTCATCCGCATCCGGCGCAATCACCACTTCGGTGAAAATCGCCGTAATGCGTTCCGCCGCCGCCGCATCCAGCTTGCGATTGGCCGCGACAATACCGCCAAAGGCCGAAACGGGGTCGCACAATAGCGCGCGGTCCCAGGCTTGAGCCAAATCCGCCGCCACCGCCACACCGCAAGGATTGGCGTGCTTCACAATGACAATTGCCGGGTCGTCAAATTCCGCAAGGGCTTCAAACGCCGCATCCGTATCGTTCAGATTGTTGTAGGAAAGCTCCTTGCCCTGAATCTGCCGCGCGGTGGCAATGCCTGGGCGCGCGCTGCCATCCAGATAGAACGCCGCGGATTGATGCGGGTTTTCGCCGTAGCGCAGCGTCTGGCGCAGCGTGCCGGTGAAGCTGAGGCGTTCCGGAAATTCCTGCCCCTCCTGCTTGGCGAACCAACCGGAAATCGCCGCATCATAGGCAGCCGTGCGCGCATAAGCTGCGGCCGCCAGGCGCCGACGCGTGGCAAGCTTGGTGCCACCGGCTTCCGCGATTTCCGCCTGGACTTCGGCGAAATGCGCGGGTTCCGTCAGCACGGCAACATGGGCGTGATTCTTGGCCGCACTGCGGATCATGGCCGGGCCGCCAATATCTATGTTTTCGATGCAATCATCGAAATCGGCGCCCTTCGCGACCGTCGCTTCAAACGGGTAGAGATTCACCGCGACCAGATCAATCGGTGCAATCCCATGCGCTTCCATTTGCGCCAGATGCTCGGCCAGATCGCGCCTTCCCAGAAGGCCGCCATGTACTTGCGGCACGAGGGTCTTCACGCGGCCATCAAGGATTTCCGGAAAGCCCGTATGGTCCGATACATCCTGCACCGGCACGCCGGCATCGCGCAGCGCCTTGGCGGTGCCGCCGGTGGAGAGAATCTCCACGCCACGCGCTGCGAGGAAGCGGCCGAATTCAATCAGCCCGGTCTTGTCGGAAACGGAAATCAGGGCGCGGCGCGGCGCGATCACATCAGTCATGGCGGGGATCCAGCAAAAGCGCCTAGGGGCTTACGCCGTGCGGCAGGGGGGATCAACCCTGGCACAGCTATTCCACCGGCAGGAAAATGAACACCACCGCCCCCAATAGGCACAAGGCGGCGGCGGCGAAATTCCAGCGCAAGGGCTCGCCAAGCCACATCACGGAAAACACGGCGAAAACCGCAAGCGTGATCACTTCCTGCATGATTTTCAGTTGCTGGCCGGTAAAGGCGCCATAGCCGATCCGGTTCGCCGGCACCGCCAGGCAATATTCAAAAAATGCAATGCCCCAGGAAGCCAAAACCGCCAGCCAAATCGGCCATGTCGGATACTTCAAATGCCCATACCAGGCGAAAGTCATCAGGATATTGCTGCCAATCAGCAATAACGGCGTCAGCAGGAAGGGGCTGGTCATGTCGCGGTTCTTTCGGTTCTGGGCGGCAGGCGGCGCAACAGCCACAGCATAATCGCCATGGCTGGCAGCGCGGCGGCTGTGGTCAGCACAAAAAACCACGGCCAGCCGAGGCCTTCCGCCAGCATGCCCGATGTCGCACCCAATGTGCGCAAGGGCACTGCCGCCAAGGATGACAGCAGCGCATATTGCGTGGCGGTGAAGCTGCGGTTTGTCAGCATGCCAAGGTAGGAAAGAAACGCCGCATCAGCCAGGCCATCGGTGAAATTCTCCACCCCCACCTGCGCAAACAACATGCGGATATCATGCCCCGCAAAAGCCAGCGCAACATACATGAGGTTGGAGAGCATTTGCGTGATCCCGGTCAGGATCAAGGCACGCCCGGTGCCAAGCTTCGCCACCAGCCAGCCGCCGGCAAGCGCGCCGACAAGCGTCGCGACAAGGCCGAAGACAGAAGAAACCCCGGCCACTTCCAAACGCGTGAAGCCGAGCTGGCGGTAAAAGGGCGCGGTCATGATGCCGGCAAGCGCCTCGCCCAGCTTGAACAGCGCAACGAAGGCGAGGATCGCGAACCAATAGCGCCGGCGGATGAAATCCGCGAAGGGATCAATCACC
>JBIIIE010000131.1:0-7433 GCA_044235135.1 Roseomonas sp.
TTCCAGCACGGCGGCCAGCACAATGCCCGGCGGCAATTCGGTTTCCAGATCCTTGAGGCTATGCACCGCAACATCAATGCGCCGATCGGCCAGCGCCTCATGGATTTCCTTGGCGAAAAGCCCCTTGCCGCCAATATCGGCCAGGCGCTTATCCTGCACCTTGTCGCCCGATGTTGCGATGATGTGTTCTTCAAGCGCACCATCTTCAGCGAGTGCCGGGATCGCCGCGCGCGCCACGCTTGCAAAATGCCGCGCTTGCCAAAGCGCCAGCGGAGAACCGCGCGTGCCAATGCGCATGGGCTGAAACGCCATTCCTCAAAAACCTTATTTGTCGTTTTACGCCTAGGCCCTTGCGAGGCCAAAGAGATGCGCCAAATCCTTGAAGAAAATCCGCACATGCGCAAGGGGATCGCGGCGGACCAATTCCTTGTTCATGTAGGATTCCCAGGTCAGGCGCTGCACATCCTTATCCGCGCAGATGGAGACGAATTTCTCCCGCCTTTTGTCGGAGGAATACCAGAAATATTGCATGATGCCGAGCACCCAGAAGACCCGGCCATGCGCCTTCATGAACCGCTTGCGCGCACCGGCAAGGGCGCGTGCATCGCCGGTTTTCAGGCATTCCTCTGCGGCATCAGCGGCCAGCCTGCCGCCATACATGGCGTAATATATGCCCTCGCCGGAAGCAGGCGCGACCACGCCGGCGGCATCGCCGGCCAGGATCACATCGCGCCCATTGTCCCAGCGCTTCAGCGGCTTCAGCGGAATGGGCGCACCTTCACGCCGGATCGTCTCGGCATTGGTCAGGCCGATATCACGGCGGAGTTCCGCCACCGAACCGCGCAAGGAAAAGCCCTTTTGCATGGAACCGGTGCCAATGCTGGTCGTCTCCCCATGTGGGAAAATCCAGGCATAGAAATCGGGCGAGAGCTTGCCCTGGTAATAGACATCGCAGCGCTTGGCATCGAAATCAGCGCTGCCGCCATTGGGCGGGGAGCGCACAATCTCATGATAGGCGAAAACGCAGCGCACCTTATCGCCACCGGGCACTTCCTGCTTCGCCACCTGGGAACGCGCGCCATCCGCGCCAATCACCAGCCGCGCGCGTGCGGCACAAGCTGAGCCATCCTTGGCTTCCCAATGCACAATGGCGGTGCCATCCGTATCGCGCGTGATTTTCTCGTAACTGCCGGTCTGGCGTGCCGCGCCGGCATGGGCAGCACGTTCACGCAGCCATTCGTCAAAATCCTCGCGATCCACCATGCCGACAAAGCCGCCATCAATCGGCATATCCACGGATTTCGTGCTGGGGGCGACCATGCGGGCGGAATTGATCTTGGCGACCAGCAGTTCATCCGGAATCGCGAAATCGCGGATCAGGCGCGGTGGAATCGCACCGCCACAGGGTTTGATGCGCCCGGCGCGATCCAGCAGCAAAACACTGCGCCCGCGGCGCGCCAGATCATCGGCAGCGGTGGCCCCGGATGGCCCGCCGCCCACCACGATCACATCATATGTTTGCATGGCCATTTCCTTCTACCTTGCCGGTATCATGGGGCCGAAGCCGCCGGTCTTGCTGATTTTTGAACGATTGATGCGTGACGCCAACATGGCCGCTGCGATGAATAGCGCCGCATCCAGCATGAATACGGCCGCATAGGCCGCTTCAACCTGGCCAAGCGCAAACCGCGCCACATCCACCGCCGCCGCGCCGGCCAAACCGCCAATCCCAAAGGCCACGGCCTGCGCCGCGCCCCAAAGCCCCATGCGCGTGCCTTCGCGCGATTCATGCCCGCGCGCGACCATTTGCATCATGGAAGCGATCGCAGCAGCCGCGAAGACACCATTCGCGACTCCAAGCGCGAAGAAGCTGGTCTTGAGCGGCCAGGCCGCGCCGAATTGGCCTGCGACGGAAAGGGCGAGCATCATCGCCGCTGCAGCGAGACATCCCGCAATGGTCCAGAAGCGGAGCGTCCCCGCCCAGCGCCCACCACGCGCGCTGCCGATCAGCGCAATCGCAATCATGCCCACCAGAACGCCCGCATGTTGCAGGGATGAAATGCGCGTGGTCTCGCCCAGGCTGCGGTTGAATACGGCACCCGCGAAAGGCTCCAGGATCAGATCCTGCGCGCTATAGGCGAGCATTGAAACGAAGATGAAAATGGTGAAGCGCCGGGCTTCCGGTTCCGCCCAAACCTCGCGCAAGGCCTGGCGGAAGGGCGGCTTGGCGGCATCGCTGGCTTCCGGGCGCGCGGCGCGCGGGCCTTCCATGCCCCAGACCGCAAGCGTCGCCAGCGTGAAGGCAATGGCGGAAACGCCGCCAGCCACCGCAATCAGCCGCATGGGCGAATAGGGATCAAGCAGGCGCCCCGCAATGGCGGTGGTGATCACAAAACCCGCAATCATCATGATCCAGACAAGCGAAGCGGCAGCGGCGCGCCGTGCCGGCGCGGTGCGCGCCGCAAGCAACACAAGCAATGACGTGCCAGCCGCGCCAACCCCGCCACCAATCAAAAGGAAAGCGATGACGGCAAGCGCCACGCCGGCCCAAAGCGCTTCGCCCATCAAAGCGGTGCCCGCCGCAGCCAAGACACCGCCCAGCGCCAGCACCGCCATGCCGCCGATGATCCAAGGTGTGCGCCGCCCACCCATATCAGACCCATAGCCCATGCGCGGGCGGAGCATTTGCAGCGCGTAATGGATTCCAACCAAGATCCCCGGCAGGGTCGCAGGCAAGGCAAGCTCCACCACCATCACGCGATTGAGGGCGGAAGTTGTCAGTACGACAATCGCGCCGAGCGCGGTTTGCACCAATCCCAGGCGGATAATGCCAAGCCAACCAAGTGGGGCGGGGATCATGCTGCGCCTCCTGTCAAAGCGGCCAAAGCAAAGGCGCTGATCAACATGCCAATCACGTAAAGCAGAACGCCGGTGCCATTATACCAGGGCGCCAAGGCGCGCGGATCGCGCAACATGCGCCGCATCAGGCCAAGTTGGACCAGCAGGGAAAGCGCCACCGCTGCCGCATGCCAGGGCGCATCCCAGAAAGTGAGAAGCGCCACCACCAATACTTGCGGCACCGCCATGAAGATGCAGGCGACCAAGCCGGCGCGTTCCGCGCCCAATTGTACGGGCAAAGAGAGAATGCCCATGCGCCGATCACCTTCAATCGCCTTGAAATCATTCAGCGTCATGATGCCATGCGCGCCAAGGCCATAAAGCAGTGCCACCAGCAGCACGCGCCAATCGGGCGCACCGCCCGACATGATGGCTGCCGCCGTGACCCATGGCAGCGTTTCATAAGCCAAGCCACAGGCCAGATTGCCCCACCAGCCATTCGCCTTCAGCCGCAAGGGCGGCGCGCTATAGGCCCAGGCGAGAACGATGGCGATGATTGTCGCCCCAAATCCCCATGCGCCCAGCGGCAGCGCGGCCAATAGAGAAAGCCCAGTCCAGAACAGCGCAATATAGAAACCCCAGCGACCGGGGATGCGCCCTGAAGGGATGGGCCGATGTGGTTCATTGATTGCATCCACATGGCGATCATACCAATCATTCGCGGCCTGACTCATGGCGCAAACCAAAGGCCCGGCCAGCACCACGCCGAGTAATGCCAAAGGCCAATGCGCGGCGAAGCCAGCATGGGCGGAAGCAACGCCACAGCCAAAGGCCCACATGGGCGGGAACCAGGTGATGGGCTTCAATAATTCCAGAACCGCGGATGGCTTCAGCCGCGGGGCAGGGGCGGTCGCCGCTGTGGCAACGGGGGCCGCCATCGCGCCGCCCTTATCCCTGCTCACCGCTATCGGCGCCCAGATCACCAAGCCCGTAGCGGTGCAGTTTCACGTAAAGACTTTGTCGGCTGAGCCCCAGCATTTCCGCCGCTGAAGCGCGATTATCGCCGGAAAGCTGCAAGGCGGCTTCAATGCAAAGCCGTTCAATCGCATCCGTCGCATCGCGCACAAGGTCTTTCAGCGGCACGCGTCCGATCAATTCCGTGAGCTGTTCAACAGACCGCGTGGCATGCGCACCAGTCTGGCGCGGTTCTGCAACCCGCGCGCCGATATCGCGCATCGAAAAGCCGAAAACTTCCTGCCCGCCATGCGTGACGGTGACGGCGGAGATTTCCACCTCAACCCTGGCACCCATCGCACCACGGAGTGTGGTGGTATAAAGCCTGACCGCACCGCGATTGCGGAGATTGGAGAGCAGCACTTCAATTTCGATGCCCTGGCCACCCAGCCAGCGTTCCAGCGATTCGCCGCGCACCTGTTCTTCCGAACCAAGCTCGGCCAGGTCCAGAAAGGCGCCATTGGCGGAAATCACCACGCCATTCTGATCCGTCACCACAAAGGCATCGGGCAGGTTTTCCGCCACTTTCAGCATCTGCGCCTTGGCCGGCGATAATCCCGCCGGCTGTTCACCCCCCGCGAGTGAAAGCCGCACCAACAGCACCGATGCGCCATCCTGTCGGAAGCTGGTGGCGGCGATGGTCACCTCCCGCCCCGAATCGGCAAGCTGCGCGCCCACTTCATCACCGCGGCCCGCGATGCGCACGGAAGCAAGCAGGGATTGCACCGCCTGGCGGCTTTCCGGGGCGAAGGCATCCATCAAGGGCCGGCCAATGACGCGGCGTGATTGGCGCCCGAAAAGCTGTTCCGCAGCCGGATTGGCTTCCGTCACGCGCCCCGTCGCGCCATCAATGATCAGCGTTGCATCGGCGGAAAGCTGGAACAGCAGGCGATAGCGCGTTTCTGCCTGCCGGAGCTTCGCATAATCGCGTTCCATGGATTGCTGGGTTTCCAGCAATCTTTGTTGCAAGCGTGATTGTGCACTCAGATCGCGGCCAAACACGACGCGCCGATTGCCGCGTTGCAAGGGGACGGCCGCGAAAAGCAGCGGCACGGCTTCGCCACCTTCGGTGACTTGATTGATGTTGCGCCATTGCGCTTCCGCCGGCGCGCCGCTCAACAGTGCCTCAACCTTGGGGCGGCTTTCCGTAGTGACGGTCTCTGCCCATGGCCGACCGAGCCAGGCCTGATGCTCGCCAAGCGTTTTCGAAAGTTCCTGATTGCTGAAGGCGATATCGCGAATGACGCCCTGGTCATCCACCACAAGCGCCATATCCGCCGCCGCCGAGACCAATGAGGCCGCAGCATCAGCATCCAGATCAGCGAAAGATTTGCGGGGGGCCAGAAAGGTTTTCACGGGAAGGCAAGACCTTTTAACGCGCGGGCCGCCTTTTCGCGGCGGCCCCGGAGGAAATCAAGTGGCGACGTGATGGGGCGCATCGCGGGGCGGCCTAACTCGGCAGCCCCTCACTTCCTCGTCCTTGTAAGGCAAGCAGGGCCTCTGCCTGCAGAATCGCTTCCTCGGCATCCCGCGCGGTGGCGTCGGCGCCAAGGCGCTTGACCAGAAGCGGTTCCTGCAGGATCAGCGCGCCACCCACCAGCACGCCAAGATCAGCATTGCGGGAGGCGCGGCGGATATCCTGGATAAGCTGGCCCAGGCTTTCGATATGGGTTTCACCGCTGATGGAAAAACCAATCAGCCCGAAATGCTTTTCAGCGACCAGCGCAATCAGCGAATCACTATCCGCGCCGATACCCATCCAGGTGTCCCAGCCGGCGCGGCGGAAGAATTGCTCCACCATGGTAAGGCCAAGGCCATGTTGTTCATGCGGCGCAGGGGCAAGCAAAATGCTGCGACCTGGCCGATATGCGACAGTCTCCGGCGCGAAGCGCGATTCGAGCGCATGGCAGACGGCATGCAGGGAACGGAGCCCAATCGTGACTTCAGTGAAGTCGCAGATATCCTTCTCCCAACAAACGCCCAGAAACCGCGCCGCCGGCGCGAGCAAGCCAAGATAAACCTGCGGAAGCGGCAAGCCACGTGCGCAAAGCGCTTCAATGAAGACAAGCGCGTTTTCCGTGGTGCCGAGCCTTGCAAGAGTGGCGAAGGCCTCTATCTCTGCTTCGGTGGGTGCAGCGGCGTGCGGCGCGGGTTGATCCTGAAGGGCCTCACCAAGCGCGCGTCTAGCCATCACGAGTCGAGGGATCACCTCAGTCTCGATCACCCGCTTGAGCGGTATCGCGCTGGCATTGGAATAGCCGCGCCATACTGCCTCGGCGGGCCCATCCCTGCGATCGGGGTCTGGGTCTGCCATTTCCGCGCGGGAATATAGCGTGAAACCGTGGTCGGCTTCCACATATTCCGTTTGGGCCTGACGCTCCTCATCCGTGGTCGGCTTCATGGTAGACCCCCTTATGCGGGTAGCTTCATCCTGCCGGGCGCTTAATGTCAATCGAAAAATACGTCAATCTTTCTTGACACTCGACCTGGGGCTCCATTAGGCTTCGGGGTATCGAAGACTGGGAAGGGGGTCCACATGACCCTGAGCGTCACGGAAAACCAAGGCAAACTGGCTGAAACTGGCCAGAAGCCACCCTTGATGGGCGACGCCCAAAGCCAGCCTGTTCGACTCGTTCCAGCCCATGGAGGTGTCAAGTAATGCTGACAGCAGACCGATTCACCGGTTTTTTCAAAGCACTGGACGCCTGCCCCTGGAACGCCGCCACCGGCCGGGCCGGCAAGCGCCATGTCGGCGTCAGGCGGGGGGTAGCGACGCCCCTTTACACCCCGGAAGAGCGTCAGCGGCGGGATGCAACCCCCTGGACCCTGGTGCAGGGCATCCTGGCCCCGGTGCAATTCCTGGTGTTTCTGGTGAGCCTTGGCCTGGTGCTGAACTACCTGGCGACCGGTGACGGTTACGGCATTGCAACGGCTTCGATCATCACCAAAACCGCGATCCTTTATCTGATCATGGTGACGGGTTCGATTTGGGAAAAAGTGGTGTTTGGTCGCTGGTTGTTCGCGCCAGCCTTCTTTTGGGAAGACGTCTTCAGCATGTTGGTGCTGGCGCTGCACACGGCCTATTTGCTGGTGCTGGTGCTTGGCATTGGTGATGGCCGCGGGCAGATGATGTTGGCGCTGGCAGCCTATGCCGCCTATGTCGTCAATGCCGCGCAATTCCTGCTGAAACTGCGCGCCGCGCGCCGCGAGGAAACCGGCTGGCGCGGCGGCAATGCCGGCCAGATGACATGACCCATCCCGGCGCGCCACGCGAGCCCGAAGGCATGGCGCCCGGTGCCGGCGGCTGCGCCGATACGCCCATTTTGCGCGAACGCGGTCAGCGCGAGGTTTTTTGCGGCCTGACTGGAATCATTTGGCTGCATCGCAAGATTCAGGATGCGTTTTTTCTGGTGGTTGGCAGCCGCACCTGCGCGCATCTGCTGCAATCCGCAGCCGGTGTGATGATTTTTGCCGAACCGCGTTTCGCCACCGCCATCATTGAAGAACGCGACCTGGCCGGGCTTGCCGATGCGAATGAGGAGTTGGACCGCGTGGTGACGCGGCTGATCCAGCGCCGGCCG
>JBIIIE010000132.1:0-7330 GCA_044235135.1 Roseomonas sp.
GCGCGGAATGCCGCGCGGCTAGGGCTTGCGGATCGGGCGTGCTTCCTGGCTGGCGATTGGGCGGCCGCGCTCAGCGGGCGGTTTGATCTGCTGCTGTGCAACCCGCCTTATATCGAAAGCGCGGCCATCCCAGCGCTGATGCCTGAGGTAGCGAGGCATGAACCGGCCTCGGCCTTGGATGGCGGCGCCGATGGGCTTTCGGCCTATCGGCATATCATCGCCGATCTGCCCCGGCTTTTGGCACCGCGCGGGGTGGCGGTGCTGGAATTGGGCCAGGATCAGCAGGCGGCGGTGGAGGCGCTGGCCAGGGCGGCGGGGCTCACCCCCGAAGCCTGCCGCGCCGACCTTGGCGGGGTGCCGCGCGCCCTTGTGCTCCGGGCCGCGTGATTTTGCCCTTGGCGTGGCGAGGCCAAGGCGCTACAAGAACAAAGCGGTGAGGCGAGGAAGTTCGATTCCCCTCCCTGATCCCGAAAGGTGGTTGTTGAACCTGATCCTTTCGGCACCGTTTGGTTGCAACAGACTCGGAATTCAGGACGTATCTCAGGGTTTTTGCCCGCTGCGCCCGTGAAGTGCCGAATGCGGAACAGCGAAACGCAATACAGATGAACATGAAGCGCATGCGCGGCCGGGGCGGTCACCGTCATGGTGGAGGCGGTCAGTTCCGCCAGAGTGGCGGGGGCGGCGGTTCGAGCGGCGGCCAGCCGCTGAACCGTAACCACGTTTTTGACTCGAACGGCCCGGATTTGCGGCTGCGCGGCACGGCGCAACAGCTTTTCGAAAAATACCTCCAGCTTGGGCGCGACGCGACCAGCGGGGGGGATCGCGTGATGGCGGAAGGCTATTTCCAGCATGCGGAGCATTACTTCCGCATCCTGAACGCCATGAACCAGGCCGCGATGCAGCATCAGCAGCAATACCAGCAGCGCCGCTATTCGCAGCAGGATGGCCAGGAGGGGCCGGAGGGCAGCGAAGGTGGTGAACAGCCGGAATATCGGGGTGAAGCGCAGACCATCACGCCTGATTTGAATGAAAGCGGCGCGGAAGTGGTTGCCCCCGCACGGCCCGCGCCGGCACCCGAACCCGCCTAAAAATCCACTGCCTTGCCGCCCGGCGCGCGGCGCCGGGTTCTGGGGAAAAGATCATGCCTGTGAACCCCGCCGATGGCGCCGTGCTCGGCGCGCTTTATGGCACGGATGCCATGCGCGCTGCTTTTGGCGAAGACGCCTATTTGCAGAAAATGCTGGATGTGGAAGCCGCACTTGCGCGCGCGCAGGCAAGGCTTTGGATCATCCCGGCCGACGCCGCTGCCACCATCAGCAATGTTGCACGCGCCGAGGCTTTGGACCGCGCGGCGCTGGCCGCCGCCACGCGCAATACGGGCTATCCTGTGGTCGGGCTGGTCAATCAGCTTTCCAAACTGGCCGGCGAGGATGCCGGGCGCTGGACCCATTGGGGGGCCACCACGCAAGACATCATGGACAGCGCGCTTGTGCTGCAAATCCGCGATGGCCTCGCGCTGATTGAAGCGGATTTGCGCGCGACCATTGCGGGTTTCGCCGCCATGGCTGAAAAGCATCGCGATACCGTGATGGCCGGGCGCACCCATTTGCAGCACGCGCTGCCTGTCACCTTCGGCTATAAGGTCGCGGTTTGGGTCAATCCGCTGATCACGGCTTTGGAACGCCTGGAACAGCTTCGCCCGCGCGTGCTGCGGCTTGGTTTTGGCGGTGCTGCCGGGACACTCGCTTCCTTGGGCGATCAGGGCCTGCCGGTGGCGCGCGAATTGGCCCGCGAACTTGATCTGATCGAAGCCGATATCCCCTGGCATGTGGCGCGTGATGGTGTGGCGGAAGTGGCCTGCTGGCTTGGGGTGCTTTGCGGCAGCCTTTCCAAGATCGGCACGGATGTGATGCTGCTCATGCAAACGGAATTGGCCGAGGTGGCGGAACCGCATGTGCCCAAGCGCGGCGGGTCTTCCACCATGCCGCAAAAGCGCAACCCGATCGCTTGCGAATATATCCTGGCGCAAGCGCGCGGCGTGCATGCGCTGGTGCCGCAAATGCTCTCGGCCATGGCGCATGATCTGGAACGCGGCACCGGCCCCTGGCAGGCAGAAGCCCTCGCGTTGCCGCAAGCCTTCCTGCTGACCCATGGCGCGGTGACGCAGGCGCGGTTTTTGTCCGAGGGCCTGCAAGTGGACACGGCGCGCATGCGCGCCAATCTGGAAGCCACCCATGGCATGATCATGGGCGAGGCGGTGATGATGCGCCTCGCCCCCATTCTGGGCCGGGGAGAGGCGCATCATAAGGTGAATGACGCCTGCGATGCGGTGCGTGCCGAGGGCATTACGCTGGCGGCGGCCCTATCGCGCATTCCGGCGATTGCCGCGCGGCTCGATCCGGCGGCGGTGGAAGCCATGACGGACCCAAGCAGTTACCTCGGCAGCGCGCATGCCTTCACGGATCGGGTAGTGGCGCGGGCGCGGGCGGTGGTAACCTTGTAACCATCCGGCGAGCCCAAGCCGGCAAGTGCTCTCCGTCAAGGCAAGGGGACAACCAGGGCCGGCACGGCAAGCCCGCCGGCGCGGCCCAAAATTCCCTTGCTCTGCACACCAATAATCGCAAAGCGGCCGTCGGCACCGCGCAGCAGCAAGGGGCCGCCGGAAGACCCTGTGGTGCCAGCACAATCATGCGCAAGCATCACGCCTTCCAACTCAATGCGGCGCAGACCCAAATAGCGGCAAGCCGGGTCCACCAGCAGGGTGCCGGGCGCATCACGCTGAAAGCCGGGCAGGGCAAGGATGCTGCGCTCTGGCGGGGTTTCGCGCAGCAGGGGCAAAACGCGCCCTGCGCCAATCGGCGCATTCAGCGACACCAGCGCCCAATCCGAAGCCCAGGGTGCCTCACGGGTGGGATCAAAACCAGCACCAATACGCAGCGTCACAGCGCGTGCTTCCATGCCCCCGACTGTCACACGCAGTCGCGCGGGCGGCAGCAAACCGGTTCCGGCTTCATCCTTCAGGCAATGCGCGGCCGTCAGCACCACCGCGGGTGCCACCATGGCGCCTGTGCAAAGCCCGGCACCTTCGGCTTCAATCAGCGCCACGCCATGCCAGGGTGGATGCGCCGCCGGCACCGGCAGGCGCGGATCAGGCCCGGGATTCATCCCCGCGACCTGCGCGAAACCTGGTCCGGCCAAGCCCAGCAGCAGCGCGATGATCAGCCGCATGAACCGAGCATTTGCTCCACAAAGGCCGGCACAATTTGCGTCGCTGGGCCGTGATGCGCTTCATGAAACAGCGCGGTGCCCTCGGTTTCTTCCAGATTCAATTCGACGCAGCGTGCCTGACGCCGCACCGCCTGCACGAAGCCGGCGGCGGGATAGACTTGGCCTGAGGTGCCGATGGCAATAAAGACGCCGCAACCATTCAATGCGGCTTCGATCCGTTCCATCTCCAGCGGGATTTCACCGAACCAAACAACATGCGGCCTGAGCCGTCCTGCTACACCACAAGCCGGGCAGGCGGCATGCGCGGTGATGTCATCCGCCCAAACATGCACGGCGCCGCAGGCAAGGCAGCGCGCCTTTTGCAATTCCCCATGCATGGCAATCACATTCTGCGATCCGGCGCGCGCATGCAGGCCATCTATGTTTTGTGTCACCAGTGTCACGGGCGCGGGCCAGGCCGCTTCCAGCCGCACCAGCGCATGATGTGCGGCATTGGGTTGGATTGCCGGATCACGCAATTGCGCGCGCCGCGCATTGTAAAAACCCTGCACCAGATCAGGATTGCGCGCGAAGGCTTGCGGCGTTGCCACATCCTCAATCCGATGCCGCGCCCAGATTCCATCGGCATCGCGAAATGTGGCGAGCCCAGATTCGCGCGAAATCCCCGCCCCGGTCAGAATGACGATGGGCGGCGCCATCAGCTTGTGGGTGGTGCGGGCGGATTGCAGCTTTGCGGTGGGCGCGGAAAGGGCTGGTCCGGGCGCGGCGGCGCCGGGTTTTCGCTTTGCTGGGGCGCTGATATCACCGGCGCTTCAAGGCAGGGACCAAGGGCGAGCAGGGCAAGCATGATCAGCATGGTGGCCTCCTTAGCTTAGATCAGCACAAAGCCAGGCCCTTCCGCAATGCTGGGCTTGCGGTCCGGCGCAGCCTCAGGGAGTGTAGTGCCAGAAGCAGCGGGGAAACAGCGCGTGGCCGGAACGCATCAGGGCAGTATCGAATCGCGCTATTCCTGGATTGTCGCCACCACGGCGGTGATCATGCTCTCACTCGCTGCCGGTGGTCCCATCACGGTGGTGGTGGGGCTGGTGCAAATTGCCGAGGATTTCGGCGGTGGGCGTTCCCTGCCATCGCTTGCCAATTCGCTTGCCTATTTCGGCACCGCGATTGGCGGCATGGTCTGCGGTGTGATGGTGGCGCGCTTCGGCCAAAGGCTGGTCGCGATGGCGGGCGGCATCGCAGTCGCGCTTGGATTGATGTTGGCCTCCTTCGGGGAAAGCTGGGCGCTGCTGGTGGGCTTTGGGCTTGGTGTCGGGCTATTCGGCAATGGCGCGCTGTTTCCACCCATGCTGGCTTACGTTTCGCTTTGGTTTGACAGGCGCCGAGGCACCGCTTTGGCGCTGGTTGCTTCCGGGCAATATGTTGCGGGGTTTCTGTGGCCGCCAATCTTTGAACGCGCCATCGCAAGCTTCGGCTGGCAGCGCACCATGTTCGGCTATGGGATTTTGGTGGCGGCTATTGCCGTGCCGCTGGCCGCCTTGGTGTTGCGCCCGCCACCCGCACAGCCCACCACCGGGAATTTCGCCGAGAAAATGCAGCCAGGTGCGCGCGTGCTTGGCATGAATGGCAATCTGGCCTTCTTCCTGCTGGCGTTCTGTTCGTTTCTTTGCTGCATCCCCATGGCCATGCCGGCATCGCATCTGGTGGCGTTTTGTGGCGATCTTGGTATTGCGGCATCCCGCGGCGCTCTCATGCTATCCGTGCTGCTTTTCGCCGCCTTCCTGGCGCGGCAATTCTGGGGCTGGCTTTCGGACAGGATTGGCGGGCTTTGGACGATTGTTTTCGGCTCCCTCGCGCAGATCATCGGCATGCTGGGCTTTCTGGCGACGCAGGATGAGGCCGGGTTGTTCTTCGTGGCCGCCGCCTATGGGCTTGGCTTCAGCGGCATTATTCCCGCCTATGTGCTGACCCTGCGCGCGCTGTTTCCTGCATCCGAGGCACATTGGCGCGTGCCGACGCTGCTGTTCCTCAGCCTTTCCGGCATGGCGGCGGGTGCCTGGTTGGCGGGGTATATCCATGACTGGCTCGGCTTCTACGCCGCCGCCTGGTGGGCCGGCATTGGCTTCAACCTGGTGCAATTCGCGCTGATTGTCTTTCTGCTGCTGCGCTGGCGCCAAGGCCTGGCAGCGGCCTGATCCCGCTTGGTTTACGCGCGCCACTGGGGCGACTAGCATCCTGGAAGCTTCGATTTCCAAACGGGAGGATTACATGCTGAACCGCAAACACCTGCTTGCCGCCGCGGCGGCTATTGGCTTGGCATTGCCGGGCATTGCCTCGGCCCAGGCGCCGCAATTCTTCCGCATCGGCACGGGCAGTGCCGGCGGCACCTATTATCCCGTGGGGGGCATCATCGCGAATGCCATTTCCTGCCCGCCCGGCGCGCCCTGTGGCCAGGCGGGCGGCACGGCGGGCGTGCCTGGCATGGTCGCGGTGGCGCAGGCCACGCAAGGTTCCGTACAGAATGTTGCCATGGTGCAGGCCGGCAATGCCGAAGCGGGCTTCACCCAATCCGATGTATCCCACTGGGCCTTTACCGCCACGGGTCTTTTCGAAGGCAGACCCAAGACGGATCGTATTCGCTTTGTCGGCCATCTTTTTCCGGAACATATCCATGCGGCGGTGCGGCGCGACAGCCCAATCCGCAATTTTGAGGATTTGCGCGGCAAGCGTATCGCGATTGGCCTGCAAGCATCCGGTGCGCGCATCGGTTCAGAGCTTATCCTTGCGGCCTATGGGCTACATGCCGGGCGTGAATTCACCGCGGAATATCTGAACCAGGCGCAAGGCACGGAACGCATGCAGGATCGCGGGCTTGATGCCACCATCACTGTGGTGGGCTATCCGGCGGCGGCCTTCACGGAATTCTGCAGCCGCACCGGCTGCCGCTTCCTGCCCATTCCGCCGGCCCAGGCAGCGCGCGTGATTGAACGCGCGCCCTTCTATGGCCAGGGCATTATTCCGCGCAGCGCCTATGAAGGGTTGGAAGCGGATGTGCCGACGCTGACCGTGGGTGCCGTGCTCGTGGTGCGTGACAGCCTGCCGGATGAGCTTGTCTATAACGTCACGCGTTCGCTTTGGTCTGATGTCACGCGCGGCCTGCTGGATCGTGGCCACGCCAAGGGCAAGGAAATCGTGAAGGAAAACGCGCTGCAAGGTCGTGGGGTTGTGCCCTTCCATCCGGGTGCCGAGCGTTTCTACCGGGAAGCGGGCATTCTGCGCTGAACAAGGGTAATTGGCCGTGACCGTAAAGACTGAAGGCGGCGCGGCCGCCCAAACCAAGCTCGACCTGGACGCGGCGGCCGAGCTTGAAAAGAAATATGATAGCGAAATGCAGTTCCGGAACCTGTCGGGCTTTGCCGCCCGGCTGGTTCCGGCGCTACTCGTGGCCCTTTCCATCTTCCATTACTATACGGCGGGTTTCGGTATCCTAACCGAGCATTGGCACAAATCGATTCACGTTGCCGCGGTGCTTGGCCTGGTTTTCCTGATGTTCCCCACCAAGCGTAATTTTGGCCCCATGATCGGCGGCATCCCACTATATGATTGGGCCTTCGCGCTGCTGGTTGCCGCAGCCGCGCTTTATTTGCCGATCATTTTTGATGAGCTCACTTTTCGCATCGGCATGCCCAATACGGCGGACATGGTGATGGGCACGATACTGGTGGTGCTGCTGCTGGAAGCAACGCGGCGCGCCATGGGCTGGGTGCTGCCGGCCATTGTGATTATCTTCATCCTCTACGGACTTTACGGCAATCATCTTACCGGTGTGCTGGCGCATCCGGGGGCGAATTGGGAAGGCTTCATCAGCCATGTCTATCTGACGCAGGAAGGCATTTTCGGCATTCCCGTGAAGGTGGTGTCAACCTTCGTTTTTCACTTCGTGCTGTTTGGTGTGCTGGCCACGCGCATGGGGCTTGGACAATTCTTCATTGATCTTGCCTCCATTATCGCAGGCCGATATCCTGGCGGGCCAGCCAAGGTTGCTGTTGTATCCTCTGCCATGTTTGGCAGTATCAGCGGTTCTTCGATTGCGAATACCGTCACG
>JBIIIE010000133.1:0-7323 GCA_044235135.1 Roseomonas sp.
ATGGCGGACCAATCTGTTCGGCACGCTGGCCCTTGCCAATGCGACGCTTGCCGCCGCACCGGATGCGCTGTTCGTTTTCGCCTCCTCGGCCGAGGTCTATGGCCTGTCCTTCCAGGACGGCCACCCACTGGCTGAGGACGCGCCGCTGCGCCCGGCAAACCCCTATGCAGCCTCCAAGGCTGCGGCTGATATCGCCGTGGGCGAGATGGCGCTGCGCGGGCTGCGCGCGGTGCGTGTCAGGCCCTTCAACCATACCGGCGCTGGCCAAGCGGAGGCTTTCGTTGTTGCCGCCTTCGCGCGTCAGGTGGCGCTTATCGCCGCTGGCCGGCAGGAGCCGGTGATGCGGGTCGGCGCGCTAGATCGCTGGCGCGACTTCCTGGATGTGGCTGATGTCTGCGCGGGCTATGTCGCGGTGTTGCGCTGCGCTGAAAGGCTGGTGCCGGGCGCCGTGTTCAATCTCGCGAGCGGGGCGCCGCGCCATGTCGGCGGGATCCTTGCGGATCTTATCCGCTTAGGCGGCATAGCACCGCGTATCGAGCAGGAAGCCGCGCGCCTGCGCCCGACTGACGTCATGCGGACCGAGGGCGAGGCCGTCGCCGCACGCACCGCGCTAGGCTGGGTGCCGCAAGTGCCGTGGGAGAGGACGCTGCATACAGTACTCGATGACTGGCGAGCGCGGATCGGCTGATTTTTCGCCTCAGACGAGCGCGTCGAGCACCGCGCGCGCAGTGGCGGACCAGGGCGTCGGACGGTATTCTGAGCGGATCCGCGCTTCCAGATTTTGGATTAGTCCAGGTTCCGTAATGGCGCGGCGATAGAGCGCGACAGCCTCCGTCACGCTATCGGGATCGTGATACAGGCAGAACTCGCCGCCCGCCTCGGGCACCGAGGTGGTGGAGGCGGCGAGGCAAACCTTGCCGAACGACAGGCTTTCCGATACCGGCAGGCCCCAACCCTCATAGAGCGATGGGAAAAGCGTGAATCGCGCGCCTTGGTATAGCGCAGTCAGCGTGGCGTCGTCGGGCGCTTCCACGTGCACCAATTTGCCACCCAGGTTCCCAGCGTTCTGGATTTGCTGCATCAGATCCCCGACCATCCAGCCGGTGCGGCCTGCGAAGACCAGGGTGGGCACCTGATCGGCTGGTAATTCTTCCAGCAACCGGCGCCAGGCACGGAAGGCCAGGATGTGGTTCTTCCGCGCTTCGATGGTGGAGACGAATAGCGCGTAACCGCCCGCTGAAAGTCCCGAAGGAAGGATAGGTGCGGACGTAGTGTGGTTGAAGCCGGTACCGATGGGGATAGCAAGCGGCGCGCTTCGTAGCGGCACGCCCTCTCGCGTCGACCAAGCAACGATATCCTGCGCCGTCGACCTGGAAATCGAGAGTAAGACGTTCGCCATGGGGAGGCAATTTATGCTGAAGCGATTGAACAATTCGACCAACCCGTGGTCGCAGAATTCGGGCCGGGTCATCGGGATAAGGTCGTAGACCAGCATTGCGAAGCGCATGCCCGTACTAGTGGTAATGCGGTCAACTGTCTTGGAATAATCGGGAAATGACCAAGGAGAACCGAAGGAGGCCAGGATGTCGGTAGACCGGCCGATCTCGCGCAGGTCTGACTGCGGCGCGGCGCCGGTCGTTTGGCCGGTTTCGGACGCGTGTGCTTGGCGTAAACGGGCCGCTGCACCGGGTATGGCGCGTACTGCACGCCATAAGCAGCGCAAGGCACCGATCTGCGCCCGGGCTGCCTCACCCAGCGGCTGCGCCACCTCCCGCGGCAACCGTGCTGCTAGCAGCCGCAGCCCCGCCACGTCGCGCAGCGGTCGCGCATTGCTGGTGGCGGCTGCGGAGGATTTCTGGACCGTCACATGCGACATAGTCGAATAAATGGCTTCTACCTCAGCCCAGTCTACAACTCGCATTGTGCCAGCCGGCCGGTCGTGCCGGACGAAACCCACTGTTGCCGGATCCAGGGCCTGCAAGGCCACATACAGCTCGTAGGAAAGGCGCTGAATACCGCTAGGCCGGAACCCAGAGCCCGCGTATTCGAACAGATCTTCAACGTCGAACCAGATTGTCATCTGTCAGCCCGTAACTCAATCTCAAGATGTGACGAAGCAATACCTTACGGCGTCGTTACTGCCTAGCAGGCTGCTGAAATTCGTATGACGTGCTTCCCTGAAATGTTGCCTATTTTCGTTAGGGTCTGTTTCTCTAGGGTACGGACAAATGAAGTGCAGTAGGTTCAGCGATGAGCAGATCATCGGGATTTTGAAGGAACAGGAACCGGGAGCTGTGACGGCGGATCTTTGCCGCCGTCATGGGATCAGCGAGGCGACGTTCTATAAGTGGAAGGCGAAGTTTGGCGGCCTTGAGGTGTCGGATGCAAAGCGGCTTAGCACATTGGAGGAGGAGAACGGCAAGCTGAAGAAGCTTTTGGCCGAAGCGATGCTGGACATTGCGGTCTTGAAAGACATTTCCTCAAAAAAATGGTGACGCCCGGCGCGAAGCGTGATGCGGTCACCCATGCCTTTGGCTGTGGTCGGCGTTTCCGCATTCTGTGCGTGGTGGACGATTTCACGCGCGAATGCCTCGCGCTGGTGCCTGATACGTCGCTGTTGGGCGCCAGGGTGGCGCGTGAGCTCGATATGATCGCGGCGGTCCGTGGCAAGCCGCTGGCGGTGGTCAGCGACAACGGCACGGAGCTGACATCGGCCTCGATCCTGCGCTGGTCGCAGTAGCGGCAGGTGGAATGGCATTACATCGCGCCGGGCAAACCGACCCAGAATGCGTTTGCCAAAAGCTTCAACGGCCGGCTGCGCGATGAGTGCCTGAATGAGACGCTTGTTACCTCCATGGCGTAGGCACGGGCCGTGCTGGCCACCTGGCGGCAGGACTACAATACCGTCCGGCCACACTCGAAACTAGGCGGCCTCACCCCCGCCGAGATCGCCGGTCAACGGGGATGGGCGCATGCCCCCATCCCCGTTGCAATAACCTCAACCATCAGCCATCAAAGCAGAGAACTCGCCGTCTGAGTGGATACGTTCAGGGGGGTATGTCATTCCCAAACCCGCGCGCGCGGTCCAAAGGCGTGCTGGCTGGGTCCGCATGGGGTCCGCGTGAAGGTTTGCGATTTTTGGGAAAATCAGAAGGAGCCTAAACTTATTGATTTAATTGGTGTCCCCGGCGCGATTCGAACGCACGGCCCCCAGATTAGGAATCTGATGCTCTATCCTGCTGAGCTACGGGGACAGCCTTGGCCTCAATACCGCAAATCAGCGCGTCAGGAAACGCCAAACCGCCTTACCGCCGCCGAAACCGTTCCACCGCGCCCACCAGGGCAGTCCGCAGGCCGGGTTCCAGCGCGGAATGGCCAGCATCGGGGATCACGGTCAACCGCGCGGATGGCCAGGCCGCGGCCAATTCAAAGGCGCTGGTGGCGGGGCAGACCATATCGTAGCGGCCTTGCACAATCTCGGCATCAATCCCGGCCAGGCGGTCCATGCGGCCGAGCAAACCCTCGGGCGGCAGGAACAGATCATGGGCGAAGTAATGCGCCTCAATTCGTGCCAACCCCAAAGCTGTGCGATCCTGCGCAAAACTCGCCACCGTCTCGGGTGAGGGCAGAAGCGTGGAACACGATCCCTCATATTGGCTCCAGGCACGGGCGGCGGGCAGATGCACCGCCGGGTCGGGGTCGCATAATCGGCGCAGATAAGCGCCCAGCAGGTCAGCCCGTTCTTCAGCCGGTAGGTGTTCGCTGAAGGCGGCCCAGGCATCGGGGAAGACGCGGCGCAGCCCTTCCAGAAACCAGACCACCTCATCGCGTCGGCCCAGGAACACGCCGCGCAGCACGCAGCCCAGCACGCGGGCCGGATGTTCCTGAGCATAAGCAAGTGCCAGCGTTGACCCCCAGGAACCGCCGAACAGCAACCATTCCTCGATCCCCAGAAATTGCCGCAGCACTTCAATATCGCGCACCAGATGCGGCGTGGTATTGTCGCGCAATTCGCCAAGCGGGCGGGAACGCCCAGCGCCGCGCTGATCGAAAATCACCACGCGCCAATGCTGCGGGTCGAAGAAGCGCCGATGTACGGCACCGGCGCCGGCACCTGGCCCGCCATGCAGGAAAAGCACTGGCTGGCCGCGCGGATTGCCGACCTGTTCCCAATACATGACATGCCCGGATGAAAGCGGCAGAAAGCCGGTTTCATAAGGGGCGATATCGGGGAAAAGGTCTCCGCGCGGCATGGGTTAGATGTGCCGAAGCGCGCGGCGAAGCGCAATGGTTTTCATGGGGTCAAGCCTTCACAAAGCGGGCGATGAAAAACCCATCCATGCCGCCACGCACAGCCCAGTAATCGGGACGGGTGCGGACCGCGCCGGATGGCAGGATTGCCTCGGCCAGGCCCGGCACTTCCTCGGCGCTGATCGGGTCAAGCCGAAGGCCAAGCGCCGCGGCTTCGCGCAAATGCGCTTCCCCTTCTTCAGCCTGCAAAGAACAGGTGGCGAAAACCAAGCGCCCGCCCGGCGCCAGCATTCCCGCAGCGGCCTGCAACAGGCGCGATTGCAGCGCGGCGGCGGTCGCGACATCGCGCGGGCGCTTCAGCCAGGCGACATCCGGGTGGCGGCGGATGGTGCCGGTGGCGGTGCAGGGCGCATCCAGCAGAATGGCATCAAAGGGGGCTGCCGGGCGAAACTGCGCCGCATCCGCGGTGATGATCTCTGCCGACAGGTGCAGCCGCGCCAGGTTTTCGCGCAGCCGTCCCGCGCGTTTCGCATCGCGCTCTACCGCTGTTACCTGCGCGCCCGCTGCCGAAAGCTGGGCCGTTTTGCCACCCGGTGCCGCGCAAAGATCCGCAAGGCGTTCCCCCGCGCGGGGCCTCAGCAGCCGGGCGGGCAGGGCGGCGGCAGTGTCCTGCACCCAGAACGCACCCTCGGCAAAGCCGGGGATTTCCGTCACGCGCGTGCCGGCGGGCAGGCGAAAGGACCCGCCGGGCAGGGCTTCCGCGCCCTCCGGCGGTGTTGCGCCGGGCTTCAACGAAATATCCAAAGGCGCCGGGCCGCAATGTGCTTCCGCAATGCTCCGCACCGCCGGGCCATAGGCGGCATGCCAGGCGGACCAGAGCCATGGCGGCGTATCCAGCCGCGCCGCATCCAGCCCTTCCAGCAGCGCCTCCCCTTCGGCCGCCACCTTGCGCAAAACGGCATTCACCAGCCCGGCAAAGGCACGCGGCGCGAGGTCCACGGCTGAGGCAACGGCGGCATGGGAAGGCGTGCCAAGCAGCAGCAATTCGGCCACACCGATGCGCAGCGCGTGGCGCGCCGGGGGCGGCGGTTCGCGGCGGAGAAAGGGTTCCAGCACCGCATCTATGCTGCCCAGCCGCCGCAGAACCGTCGCCGCAATGCGATGCGCCGCCGCCCTGTCCCGCGCTTCAAGCCGCGAGGGCAGGGCTTCGAGTGCCTCTTCCAAGGGCCGATGCGCTTCCAGCACGGCATCCAGCACATCGCGTGCGGCGCGCCGAGTGGGCAGGCCGGGCGGGCGCCTTGGCCGGGATGGGGCTTCATTCATGCCGCCTTCATGGCACCCAGGCTTCACTCGTGCTAGTGGTCCGGTCGCTGCTATCGGGAACCGATAGCAGCGTGAATCGACCCACCATATATATGGCTAATGGTGCGCGGGGGCAGTTTTGGATCAGGAAAGGCCAACATGAATCGCACCACTAGAGCCGCGGCGCGATGACCCTGGGCAGCTTTCTTGACCGTTTGCCGGAAACGCGCCGCCCAGGCTGGTGGCTTGCGCTGCTTTGCCTATTGGTCTGGCTGCCGGGCTTCTTTTCCATCCCGCCTGGGGATCGCGACGAAAGCCGTTTTGCGCAGGCGAGCCGACAGATGGTCGAAACCGGCGATTATGTGCGGATCAAGCTCGGCGAGGTTGAACGCAACAAGAAGCCCGTTGGCATTCATTGGGCGCAGGCCGCGACGGTTCACACGCTTGAAGCTGTGGGTATTCCGGCGCGCGGCGCGATTTGGGCCTATCGGCTGCCATCGCTGATTGGCGCGCTGCTGGCGGGGCTGGCTACATGCTATCTGGGCCGTGCCTTGGTTGGGCGACGCGCGGCATTTCTGGCGGCGGCGATGCTCGCCCCCTGCATGGTGCTGGTGGTGGAAACCCATATCGCCAAGACTGACGCGGCGTTGCTGGCCAGCATCACGGCAGCGATGCTGCTGATGGGCCGCGCCTATCTGGCACCGGCGCAATTTTCAGCAATGCAAGCCTTGGGTTTTTGGTTGGCGCTGGGTGTGGGCGTGCTGCTGAAGGGGCCCATCGCGCCCATGGTGCCGCTGCTGGCTGGTATCACGCTGCTGGTCATGGACCGCCGCGCGCCCTGGTTTGGCGCGCTCCGCCCGCTTTGGGGCGTGCCCTTGATGATTGCCTGCGCCGCGCCCTGGTTCATCGCCATCGGCATCGCGACCGAGGGACGGTTTTTCTCTGAGGCCATCGGCGGTGACATGCTGAGCAAGGTGGGATCGGGTGAGGAAAGCCATTGGGGTCCGCCCGGCTTCTACACTTTCCTGTTCGGCATCACGGCTTTTCCTTCGGCCTGGATTGTGCTGCGTGCGCTGCCTGGCGCCTGGGCGGATCGGCTGAAGCCGCAAACGCGCTTCCTGCTGGGTTGGGCGGTGCCGGTCTGGCTATTGTTTGAAGCGGTGGCAACGAAACTCCCGCATTACGCGCTGCCGGCCTATCCCGCGCTGATGCTGCTCGCGGCTGCCTGGGCGCTTGATCCCTTGCGGCGGCCCACGCCGCGCTGGCTGGCGGCGATTGGTTGGCTCGCCTTGGGTGGTGTTGCGCTTGGTTTGCCGATCGCGGCCATGGCCGCCGCGTTTTACGCCGAAAGGCGCGTGGATATTTTCGGCCTGATCGGGCTTGGCTTTGGCGCGGCGCTTATCCTGCTGCTGTGGCGCGCGGCGCGCGCTGGGCAATGGGCGCGCGCCGCGCTGCTTGGCGCGGTGCTGAGCCTGCCGGTTTATGCCGCCGTGTTGGAAGGTGTCATTCCGCGCCTCCAATCCGTCTGGGTTTCGCCGCGCTTGGCAGCGGAGGTCCGCGCCATTGCCCCCGGCTTGCGCGACCGGGATTTCGGTGTGGTCGGCTATCATGAACCTTCGCTGCAATTCGCGCTTGGTGGCGGCATTGCGCTTTTGCGTGATGGTGCGGCGGCGGCCGCGTTCCTGGCGGAAAAACCCGGGCGCGTGGTGGCGGTTTCGCATCGCCAGGAAGCCGCCTTTCGCGCAGCGGCGGCAGAACGCGGTATCACGC
>JBIIIE010000134.1:0-7314 GCA_044235135.1 Roseomonas sp.
GCATGGGGCAGCTCTTGAAAGCCAGACCAATCGGGCTGGCGCCGCCATTCACGGCGCGAAAATTGTGAACACAAAGGTTGCGGCCAGCACCAGATGCACAATGCCAGACAGGATATTGGTGCGCCCCGTGCCATAGGTGAGCATGGCAACCGCAAAGCCCAAGGCGAGTAGGACAGAATGGCCCCCCGAAACTCCCAGCGCTAAGGGCATATCATACCACCAAGCGACAAATGCGACGGCGGGCAAAGTAAGGCCGATACAGGCAACGCCACTTCCCAGCGCCAGATTGATGGCGGATTGCATACGGTTATGCGCTGCCGCCCTTAAAGCGGCGCCGGTTTCGGGCATGAGGACAATAGCGGCAACAATGACACCCACAATTGCAGCCGGCGCACCAATAGCCACAACGCCATCTTCCAAGGCCGGGGCCAGGCATTTCGCAAGCATCACGACGGCAAGCAGCGCCATACAAAGCAAGACAAAAGACAAGATCGCAAGGCGTCCGCTCGGGCGCGTATGGGTTTCACCCGATACGCCTTCTTCGGGGAGAAAGTAATCACGGTGGCGATTGGTCTGCACGAACAGGAAGGCAGCATAAAGCACCAGACAAACAAGCGAAACAAAGGTCAATTGGGCTAAGCTATAATAAGGGCCTGGGACCGATACCACATGATTGGGCACGATCAGCACCAGAACTGCCATCGGCATCAATACCGCGAGAAGCGCATTTGCGCCGGGGACGCGGAAGCGATTTTCCCGGTGAAGGGCACCGCCGACCAGGATTGAAAGCCCTGCAATGCCATGAAGCACCAGCACAATGGTTGCGACCATCGTATCGCGCATCAATGTGGGCTTCGGGTCACCAGACAACATCAAGGAGATAATGAGCCCTGCTTCAATCACCGTGACGGAAAGCGCCAGAATCAATCCGCCGAAGGGCTCCCCCACTCGCAGCGCCACAATCTCCGCATGGTGGACGGCAGCGATGACGCTGCCAAGCAATACCGCGAGGATCAGCAGGGCATTGAATTCCAAACCAACCTTGCCAATGCCAAGCCATGCGGCAATACCCGCCACGGGGGCGAGGACGAAGAAAAGCGGAATGCGATCTGTTGCGTTCGCGGCCATGATCAATTGCTAGCCATCAACCAGGACCGCGGCAAGCGTCATGATCAGAACAGCAGTCCCTTTTTCAACATGCCATGCACGCCCTTTTCGCCATTCACCGTCTGCGTCACGCGGAAATCCACCGCCAGTGAGCAGAATTGATAGGCATCGGCATCCGAAAGATTGGTGCGCGAACAGATGAAGGCGATCATCTCGCGCAGGGCCTGCTTCATCGCCAAATCCAGATCCTCATTCATGCCCATGGTGATGAAATGGGTCTTGGTCTCGGCGCGGGGAAACTTCAGCACCGGGTCCTTCGCCCCGCCGCCCTTCACCACGGAAAGCTTGAAATGCCCCGTCAGGCAGATTTCGAGGGCATTGATGCAAACCTCACCATCGCCTTGCACGCCATGGCCATCGCCGGCGGAAAACAGCGCGCCCTTGTTGAAAATGGGCAGGAAAAGCGTGGTGCCTTCGGTGAGTTCCTTATTGTCCAGATTGCCGCCAATGGCGCGCGGTTCCTTCGTGTTCACCATGCCCCAATCGGGTGGCGGCGCCACGCCCATCACGCCGAAGAAGGGTGCCAAAGGCAGATCAAGCCCGCCATCCTGCGGCCCGAAAGGCAGGCGGCAGGTCATGGCCTGCTTGTTCACCGGAATATGCAGCGTGCGGCGATAGGGGAAATCTTCCGGCAGTGTTCCAAACAACGGACGAAAACCACAAAAACCCCAATCCGCGCCGAGTTCGATCTTTTCGATATCCACGCGCAGCGCATCGCCTGGCTCGGCGCCACGCACTTCAACCGGACCAGTGATGATATGCGCGCCAAGCCGCGGCAGCCTGGCGTGAATTTCCGAAATCGCCGGGTGCAGCGGCAGCCCCTTTTCCGGCCCCGGCATCACTTCCGGCCCGCCCGAGACACATTCCAGAATGACCGTTTCACCCGAGGCGATGCTCGCGACCGGCGGGAAGGAAGCGTCAAACCCGCCCCAACGACAGGTAGCGACAGAAGCGGGGATGCGTGTTGCTTGCGGCATCAGAATTTCCTTGTCGGTTTAGAGCCAGCCTTTCCGGCGGAAATAGGCAATGGGCATAATGGCTGAAACGATCATCAGCACAAGCGCCAAGGGATAGCCGAAGGCGAGCTTCAGTTCCGGCATGAATTCGAAATTCATCCCGTAAATACTGGCAATGAGCGTGGGCGGCATGAGCGCCACGGATGCCACGGTAAATGTCTTGATGATATTGGTTTGTTCGACATTCAAGACGCCAAGCACCGCATCCAGCAGGAATTGCGCCTTGGAATTGAGGAAGCTTGCATGTTCCACCAGGGACCGCACATCGCGCACCAGCGTCTTGATCAGCGCCTGGTTTTCCTTGCGTATCGCGGTTGCCTTCTCGGCCCCCACAAAGGTCAGGATGCGTGACAGGCCGAGCAGCGTTTCCGAAGCCCGCGTGGTCACTTCCCCCACCTGGCCCAAGGTGAGCAGCGCATCCTTCAGCTTGTCATTGCGCCGATGCATTTTGATATCCGCCTGAGAGGTGCGGAAGGTGGATTGGCTCGCCTTATCCATATCCGCGCCGACTTTTTCCAGAATATCGGCCAGACGATCCACCACCTGCTCGAACAAATGCAGCATCACGGCATCGGGTGATTGCAGCAGGGCAGGCTGGCGTTGTGCGCGTGCGCCAAAGGCCGTGAAGGCGCGCGGTGTTGCGTAACGCACTGTCACCAGCGTGCTATTGGTCAGGACAAAGCTGATGGGTGTGGAGCCGTAATCGCCTGAATCAATGCCATAAAGGAAATTCGCGGTCAGAAAAAGCGCCTCATCTTCACGATACAGGCGCGATGAGCTTTCGATTTCCTGCATTTCCTCCCGCGTCGGAATTTCGAGCGAAAGGGCGTGCTGCACGGCGCGTTCTTCCGCCGGCGTCGGGTTCAGCAAATCAATCCAGACAGCGCGGCGCAGATTTTCAGATGCCGCGACTTCGGCGGCGGACTCCCGCGCGGATTCGGGCAGGGCCGCGGTGATGGACGAGATGGCGCCCTCACGCAGGCGACAGCGGCCATCCTCAATAGTCCAGGTTGATAGCATGGCGCGGGCCCTCCACGCGGTGACAGCGGCGAATCTCTACTAAACTTGGCCCGGCAGCCTGAATAGTCTGATCGGCCCCTGCCTTTGCCTCACGGGCACAGGCAGGCGGCACATTTGTGCCCGCCCACATATCGGGGCGGGAGCGGTGGTCAGGCGCCCGGGCGGGGCGGCGTGGTTTGTGCGGACGCCGTCTGCGCCGTGGAAGAAGCCGCCGCCGGACCCTGGATGCTGCCGGTCGGCTGGGTCTGCCCCTGGGCCTGCGCCTCCATGGAGGCATCTGCCTGATCTTCCTTGATGTTTTGCTTGAAGGACTTGATGCCCTTGGCCAGATCGCCCATCAGCCCGCTGATCTTGCCGCTGCCGAAAAGCAGCAGAATGACCAGCAGAACCACAAGCCAATGCCAGATGCTGAAGGAACCCATTGCGACGCCTCAATTTCCAGTTGGAAGTCCCGCCGGAGCGGTGCTTCGAGACCCTATGACATGGCAGCAACCTAATAGCCAAGGGGTCGCCGCGCAAACCCCCAAATGGTTTCTCGATGGCCCCGCCGCAATGGGGGTTGAAAACCTATCTGGCTCCCACCACCTCTCCCCAAATCCGGGCCCCTCTGGCGGGGTCGATCATTTTTTGGTCGGCTGCCGTGATGTCGGATCGTGCAACAATGCGCGGTCTTGGCCCCCCTGTGGCTGATCCGCGCTTTTGGGTGAGGTTTGGGGATGGAATTTCTGGCTGCTGAATGGATGGGCAAGCCCTTCTGGATGTGGAAGGGCTTTTTGCTGATTGTGCTGCTACTGCTAGCCTTTGACCTTGGCGTGCTGAACCGCAAGGAAAAGGAAATGGGCGTGGCCGAGAGCCTTTATCTCTCTGCCTTCTACATTGCCTTTGCCATGCTCTATGGCGCCGGCATCTGGTGGGCCTATGAAAATGGGGAGATCACGACCTCGGACGGGGTCCATGCCGGCATGGCTTATTTTACCGGCTTCTTCATCGAAAAGGCATTGTCCATAGATAATGTCTTCGTGATCAGCCTGATCTTCGGCTATTTCGCCATCCCGCGCCGCTATCAGTATCGCGCGCTGGTCTGGGGCATCATCGGTGTCATTGTGCTGCGCGGCATCATGATTGGCCTTGGCGCGGCCCTGGTGCAGCAATACAGCTGGGTGCTTTATATCTTTGGCGCCTTCCTGATCGCGACCGGCATCAAGATGCTGGTGGTGCCGGAAGGGGAGCAGGATATCTCGAAAAACCCCGTGGTGCGCTTCATGCGCAAGCACATGCGCGTCACGGATGAACTCCATGGCCAGAAATTCTTCGTCCGCCAGATGGATCCGGCCACGGGCAAGAAGCTGGCCTTCGCCACGCCGCTATTCCTGGCGTTGGTGGTGATCAATATCGCTGACCTGATTTTCGCGGTGGATAGCGTGCCGGCGATCTTCGCGATCACGACCGACACCTTCATTGTCTATACCGCGAATATCATGGCGATCCTGGGCTTGCGTGCGCTGTATTTCGCGCTTGCCGCCATGGTGCATCGCTTCCACTACCTGAAATACGCCTTGGCGCTGGTGCTGGTGTTCATCGGCGGCAAGATCTTCTGGAACCAGATGGTCGGCAAGCTTGACCCCGCGATTTCGCTGGGCGTGACGGCGCTGATCATCGCGGGTGGGATTTTCTGGTCGCTCTGGAAAACCCGCGGCCAGCAGCCGCAAGGCACCTGAACAAGGCTTCAGCCGAGATGCAATTCGAAGGGGGCGACCTCGACAAATTCATCATCGGCTGAAGTGCCATCCTTCCACATGAAGACCGCAAAGCGCGCTTCGCGGTCAAACACGGTGGAAGGGTGGTGCCAGACATTGGCACCGTAAGTGACCCCTTGATCCGGCCGCGCCAGAAAGGCGCGCGCCTTTGCCATATCCGGCTTGCCATCCGCCCCATGGGGCGCGACCAGCACCAGCCAGCGTCCTGCTTCCATCGGGATGAAGGATTGTGAGGAAAATTCATGCCGTTCCATGGTGGTGGAGGCGAAAGGCGCTGATTTCGGCAAGGCGCGGGTGAAGGAAAGGCTTGGCTTGGCGCCTGCGCGGCGATTTTCCAGCGCTTGATCAATATAGGCGCGGCCAGGTGCGGCAGGGTTCTCCAGCACCTCACCAAAGGGCGCGAAGGCTTCGGCGGTCAGGGGTTCGGTGGTGATGCGGCGCATGGCGTGGGCTCCTTTGGCTTGACCCACCAAAGCCTTGCGGCGCGATGCTGTCCAGCCTGCATTTCTGCCTGCGCTTTGCGCAGATATTGCCTTGAATTGCATCATTTGGTGACTGGCTGACAGCATGGCTAAGCTGCATCCATGACGGCCAGCGCCCTTGCTCATCCTCGCCATCAGCGCTCTCGCGGGCGGTTGGAATTGGATTATGCGTTGCATGAAGGGCGCACGATGCTGGGCGGGCTGTATCAATCGCCGCCACTGCGCGCCCTGTTCCCAGACCCGGAAGCGGATGAGGCGCCAATCTGCGCGCTGGTGAATACTGCAGGCGGCTTGGCGGGTGGCGATAGGCTGGACATCGCGCTCAGCCTTGGTCCGGGCGCGCGGGCGAGTTTTTCTACCCCGGCGGCGGAGAAAATCTATCGCAGCCTTGGCCCCGCCACGGAAATCAGCGTGACACTTGAAGCCGGCGCTGGCGCGGTGTTTGAGTGGATCCCGCAGGAGACCATCCTGTTTGAGGGCGCGCGGCTTGAACGCCGCCTGAATGCCGATATCGCCGAGGATGCCACGCTGCTGATGGCCGAGGCCCTTGTCTTTGGCCGCGCCGCGCGGGGCGAAACCTGGCGGCAGGGCGCGCTTCAGGATTCCTGGCGCATTCGGCGCGGCGGCAAGCTGCTTTGGGCTGATGGGCTCAGCCTTGGCGAGGATATCGCTGCTGATTTCGCGAACCCCTTTGGTTTTGCGGGCGCAGAAGCGATGGGTAGCCTGGTGCTGGCTGGCCCCTTGGCTGCGCCCGATCTCCGCGATGCGCTGCGCGAAGATGGCGCGCTGGCAAGCCTGGTGCGGCCCGGGCTTTTGGTCACGCGCTGGCTTGGCGATGCCGTTCAGGTGCGCGAAGGGCTGGGGTCCGCGATTTGCCGGCTACGCCCGGCGCTGGGCCTGCCGGCGCGGCTGCCGCGCCTATGGACGACATGAACCAAGAATGGCCATGATGGAACAACGATTGCGGAACCCAATGCCATGAACCTGACCCCGCGCGAAAAAGACAAGCTGATGATTGCGATGGCCGCGATTGTGGCGCGACGGCGCCTGGAACGCGGCCTGAAGATGAACTTCCCCGAAGCCGTGGCGTTGATCACGGATTTCGTGGTGGAAGGGGCGCGCGATGGCCGGAGCGTCGCGGAATTGATGCGTGATGGCGGAGCGGTGCTGACGCGCGATCAGGTGATGGAAGGCATCGCCGAGATGCTGCATGAAATTCAGGTGGAAGCGACCTTCCCGGATGGCACCAAGCTGGTGACGGTGCATCAGCCGATCCGCGCAGCGGTGGCGAAGAAGCCCAGCGCAAAAGCGAAGCCTGCGCCCAAGGCCAAGGCGAAAGCCGCGCGAAAAGCCAAACCGAAAGCCGCTGCGAAACCTGCGAAGAAACCCGCCAAGCCCAAAGCCAAGGCGAAATCAGCGCCGAAGAAGGGAGGCCGCAAATGATCCCCGGCGAAATCATTACCGCCCCGGGCGATATCGCGCTCAATGCCGGGCGCGATGCGGTGGAAATCACGGTGGCGAATAAGGGCGACCGCCCGGTGCAGGTCGGCAGCCATTACCATTTCGCGGAAACCAATCCGCTGCTCGATTTTGATCGTGCCAAGGCGCGCGGCTGCCGGCTGGATATTCCCGCCGGCACAGCGGTGCGTTTTGAACCGGGGCAAACGCGCAAGGTGCGGGTGATCCCGATCGCGGGTGCGCGCATCATTCATGGTTTTCGCGGCGAAACGGAAGGGGCGGTCTGATCCATGGCAACGAAGCTCTCTCGCGCCGCCTATGCCGGCATGTATGGCCCAACCCTGGGCGACCGGGTGCGCCTGGCCGATACGGAAATTTTCATCGAGGTTGAAAAAGACCTCACCACCTATGGCG
>JBIIIE010000135.1:0-7277 GCA_044235135.1 Roseomonas sp.
CCAGCAGATTGACCGCCAAATTATTGCCAATGGGCAGTAGCCTGAGCGCCAGCGTGGCACCAAAGGGGCTGCCCACCAGCACATCCCGCATCGGGCGCAGCCTGTGGCCGAAACGCCCGGCCAGCCGCGCTTCGGCCCAGGGGCGGCCAATCGCCCTCGCCCAGGCGTAAGCTACACCGCAACCCAGGATTTGCGCCGCCAAGGCCAGCGCCGTGCCCTCCACCGCGCCAAAGGCATAGCCGGCCAGAAAGGCGATCCCCTGGCGCGGCACGCCGGCGGCGGTCAGCGCCGCCCCCGCCAGCACGAAAACCGCATCACCCAGCAAGCCCTGGCCCAAAACGTAATGGTCCACCCATTCCGTGCCCGGCGCCGCGCCGAGGAATTTCAGCAAAACCCCGCCCGCCGCCAGCCCCAGCGCCAGCACCAGCAGCCGGATCAGCGCCGCCCGCCGCCGCGCGGAAGGCGCGGGGGGCGTCATGCCTCGGGCTCGATCACCGGGCGCTTGCCGCGCCGTTGCAGCCAGGCGACGCCGATCAGGTCAAGAATACTCACCATGAGCCGATCCAGCGTGCCGTAATTGGATTTGCCGCGTATGCGCGGGCGATGGTTCACGGGTTCGCTGATCACCACCCCGCCCGCGCGCAAGGTCAGCGCCGGCAGGAAGCGGTGCATGTGATCGAAATGCGGCAGGCCGAGAAACAGCGCGCGCGAAAACACCTTCAGCCCGCAGCCGGAATCGGGCGTCGCATCGCGCAGCATCCAGGCGCGGAAGCGATTGGCGAAGCGGCTCGTGAAGCGCTTTACCGACGAATCGCGCCGATTGACGCGATGCCCGGCGATCAGCACCGGCACACCCTTCACCGCTTCAGCCTGGGCACGGGCGAGAAGCCGGGGAATATCGGCAGGGTCATTCTGGCCATCACCATCAAGGGTCGCGATCCATGCGCCGCGCGCGGCCTTCACCCCGGTGATCACGGCGGCTGATTGGCCGCAGGAAGTGCCATGGCGCAGCACCCGCAAGGGCGCGCCTTCTGCCCGCGCCGCGGCCAATTCCTGCGGCGTGGCATCGGTTGACCCATCATCCACATAGACAATCTCATGCGCCACGGCGGCCAAGGCAGCGCGGATTTCGGCAATCAGCGGCGCGATATTGGGCGCCTCATTGCGCACCGGGACCACCACGGAAATGAGCGGCAGCGCCGGGAGCAGAGCATTATCGGAAACCATGAGGATTTCGCGGTAGCAGGGCCACCAAGTCACGGCAAGCAGGGGTGTATCGGCTGGAAATTCCCCCTATATGCGCGCCATGCCTTTCGACACACGCTCCCTGCCCGCCGATATCGCCGCCGCCGAACAACAGGGCGCGCACCGCGCCATCGCCTTTTGGCTGCTGGGCATGGCCGGCATGGTCTGGTTCATGGTGGGGCTTGGGGGTGCCACGCGGCTCACGGGTTCGGGCCTTTCCATCATGGAATGGGCGCCCATTGCGGGGACGCTGCCGCCGCTTTCGCAAGCGGAATGGCAGAGGCTTTACGATCTGTATCGCAGCATTCCGCAATATCAGCTGGTCAATCAGGGTTTTGGCCTTGAAGGCTTCAAGGAGATTTTCTGGCTGGAATGGGGGCATCGGCTTTGGGGCCGGCTGATCGGCCTTGCCTATGTCGCGGGGCTTGCCTGGTTCTGGCTGCGCGGGCGCGTGCCGGCAGCGCTCAAGCCCCGGCTTTTGCTGCTGCTGGCGCTGGGCGGGCTGCAAGGCGCGGTGGGCTGGTTCATGGTGGCTTCAGGGTTTGAGGCGGATCGGACGGCGGTTTCACCCTATCGGTTGGTCATCCATCTGGGCCTTGCCTTTGTGCTGTTCGGGCTGTTGTTCTGGACAGCGCTCAGCCTATTGCGGCCCGAACGGAATGGCCCGGTGGATGCCGGGGCCTTGCGCGGCCTGGTGCATGCGACCGCCGGGCTAGCGGTGCTGGCGATGCTGGCGGGCGGCTTTGTGGCCGGGATTCGCGCGGGCTTCAGCTACAACACCTTCCCGCTGATGGATGGGCGACTGGTGCCAGAGGGCTATTGGGATCTGACGCCGACGCTCAAGAATTTCACCGCAAATATCGCCGCGGTGCAGTTCAATCATCGGCTTTTGGCGAGTGCCGTGCTGGTGGTGGCGTTCGTCGCCGGGGTGCTGGCGTGGCGCCGGCTGCCCAAGGGCTTTGCGCGCAACGCCGTGCTGGCACTGGCTGGTTCGGTCGCGCTGCAATATGCGCTTGGCATCGCGACCCTTTTGGCCGTGGTGCCGGTGTGGCTTGGCACGCTGCATCAATCCATCGCAGTCCTGGTGCTGGCGACCGCGCTTGCCGCGATTCATGGCTTGCGCCGCCCGCGCGCAAGCGCTTCTCTGAACGCCTGATCTTCGAGGTAGATACCCCATGAACGCGCTCGGCATCACTGATGATCTGTTCTTCACGCTGCTGGATCGCGCGGGCGCCGAACGCCAATTGCGGGAGGCGACCGCCGACTGTGAGGATGGTGAGCTGTTCCTGGAATACCGCGAAAGCGAGGCGATTTCTTTGGATGATGGCCGCATCCGCACCGCAAGCTATGACGCGACGCGCGGCTTTGGTCTGCGTGCCGTGGCCGGGGAAGCCGCCGGCTATGCCCATGCGGGCGAATTGTCGGATGCTGCGCTGGCGCGCGCTGCCGCAGCGGTGAAGGCCGTGCGCCAAGGCCATAGCGGGGTTTTGGATGTGGCGCCGCGCGCCACCAATGCGCGGCTTTACACCGATGCCAATCCGCTCACGCAAATGGATTTCGCCGCCAAGACCGCGCTCTTGCAGGAAATTGACGCCTATGCCCGCGCACGCGATCCACGCGTGGTGCAGGTAATGGCCTCCATCACCGGGGAATGGCAGGCGGTGCAAATCCTGCGTCCGGATGGGCAGCGCCTGGCCGATCTGCGCCCGCTGGTGCGCTTCAATGTCTCGGTCGTGGTGGCGGAAGGTGATCGGCGGGAAACCGGCAGCTTCGGCACGGGCGGGCGCTTTGCCTATGACCGCGTGCTGGGCGGCGATGCCTGGAAGCGCGGCGTGGATGAGGCGCTGCGCCAGGCACTCGTCAATCTGGGCAGCGTGCCCGCGCCCGCCGGAGAGATGGAAGTGGTGCTCGGCCCCGGCTGGCCTGGCATTCTGCTGCATGAAGCAATCGGCCATGGGCTGGAAGGCGATTACAACCGCAAAAAGACATCCGCCTTTGCCGGGCTGCTTGGCCAGCGCATCGCCGCACCGGGCGTGACCGTGGTGGATGATGGCACGCTGCCGGATCGGCGCGGCAGCCTGACCGTGGATGATGAAGGCACACCAAGCGGGCGCACCACGCTGATTGAAGATGGCATCCTGGTGGGCTTTTTGCAGGATCGGCAGAATGCGCGGCTGATGGGCGTGACCCCCACCGGCAATGGCCGGCGCCAAAGCTATGCCCATGCGCCGATGCCGCGCATGACAAACACCGTGATGCTCGGCGGCGCCCATACGCCGGAAGAAGTTCTGGGCAGTGTGAAGCGCGGCCTCTACGCGGTGAATTTCGGCGGCGGCCAGGTGGATATCACCTCCGGCAAATTCGTCTTCAGCGCTTCGGAAGCCTATTTGATTGAAAACGGCAAGATCGGTGCGCCGGTGAAGGGTGCGACGCTGATCGGCAATGGTCCGGATGCGCTGACCAAGGTCAGCATGGTTGCGAATGACATGGCACTCGACCCCGGCATTGGCACTTGCGGCAAGCAGGGCCAGGGTGTGCCGGTTGGCGTTGGCCAACCGACATTAAAACTGACCGGGCTGACGGTGGGCGGGACCGCAGTATAATACGCATCCGCTTCACATTCGTTCAGCGGATGCGCATTGAATTTTGCTTGGTCGCATTTTCCGAGTCGCCAAGTGAAGACACTTGGCTTGAAAATACTCCTAGCTCGCCTTCGCCGCCGTGCGCATCAATTCATATGCACCGCGTTCGCCCGTGCTGGGCACGAGGCGCGTGGTGAGGCCAAGCACCGTTTCCGAACCACCCAGATAGACATAGCCATCCGGCTGCAATTGATTGGCGATATTGGCCAGAACCTGAGTCTTGGTGGTCGCATCAAAATAAATCAGCACATTGCGGCAGAAAATGATGTCGAAGCGGCCAAGGACGGCGGGGTTATCCAGCAAGTTGAAGCATTGCCAGCGCACCATGCCGCGCAGCCCATCGGAAATGCGCCAACGCCCCGAATCCGGCTTGAAATATTTCACCAGCAATTGCACCGGCAAGCCGCGCTGCACTTCGAATTGCGAAAAAAGCCCTTCCTGCGCACGCGCCAGCACATCACGCGACAAATCCGTGCCCACGATTTCCACGCGACGGCCACCCAGCACTGGCCCCAATTCATTGATGATCATCGCAACCGAATAGGCTTCCTGCCCCGTGGAGGATGCCGCAGACCAAATGCGCAAGGCTTGCCCTGCCGGACGCGCTGCGGCGAGCTTCGGCAATACCTGGCGCAAATGCTCAAAGGGCCTGCCATCACGAAAGAAGGAGCTTTCATTGGTCGTCAGCGCTTCGACAACTTCGGTCGCAAGCGGCAGGGAAGGCGCGCTGCGGAGCCGCCCGGCCAGCGCATCCAAGGACCCAAGCCTTTCGCGCTTCAGGATCGGCGCCAGGCGCGTGTCCAGCATATAGGCCTTGTCCGTATTCAGCACGATGCCAGAGCGTGCCTTGACCAGGCCAGTGAGGAATTGAAAGGATTCAGGGGTCATGATTTTGCACCTGGCAATTTGAAGATTTCGAGAACCCGTTCCGCCAATACTTCCGGCGGTGATTGCAGGCTGGCGATACCGGCGCGTGAAACCGCCCCCGGCATGCCCCAGACCACAGAACTTGCTTCATCCTGCGCGAAAACCGCGCCACCCTTGGCGACCAGGCTGCGGCAGCCTTCCAGCCCATCCTGCCCCATACCGGTCAGGATCACCGCCAATACGCGCCCGGAACAAATGCGTGACGCGGAGTGCAGCATGGGGTCCACCGCAGGACGGCAGTAATTCACGGGCGGGCCGGTATCGAGCCGCGCAACAATCGTATCGCCAGGACCGGTATCCACGATCAGATGATGATCACCCGGCGCCAGATAAATGCGTCCGGGCTTCATCACTTCGCCATTCTTCGCCTCGGCACAGGGCATGATGCCAAGCTTGTCCAAATGATCGGCAAGCATGGTGGTGAAGCCCGCCGGCATATGCTGCACAATCGCGACAGGGATCGGCAGCGGGCGCAGATGCTTGAAGAAGCTCGCCAAGGCTTGCGGGCCACCAGTGGAACTGCCCACCGCCAGCAGGCGCGGCAGCAGCATGGCCTTGCCAAGGGGGCGTGAAATCGGCCGCGCAATCACCGGCGCGGGCGGCGGCGGGCGCAGGCGCGTCTCAGGCGCGCGCCGCATGCGCGCCCAGCCTTGCACCTTCGCGATCAATTCATCGCGAAATACAGGACTTGCCGCGCCACCCAGGGAACCCTGCGGCTTTGGCACATAATCCACCGCCCCTGCGCGCAAGGCGGCCATGGCCGCTGCCGCACCGCGCTGCGTCAGCGCGCTGGCCACGATGATCGCGGTGCCTGGTGCCTGCTTCAGGATCAGCGGTATCGCTGTCATGCCATCCATGACCGGCATTTCCAGATCCAGCAGCACGACTTGGGGCTTGGTCACCGCCAGCGCCGAAAGCGCGGCTTGGCCATCACCCGCGCGATGCACAATCCTGATGCCGGGATCGGTTTCCAGAATGCGCGCCATGATCCCGCGCTGCACGGCGCTGTCGTCGCACAGCATCACGCGTACTGGTTCCGTCGTGGTGGCGGGTGCGGGAAAACTCACGCCGCATCCGAAAGCAGACCGGCCTGGACGAATTTATCGTGCAGGATGCCAGCATCAAAAGGCTTCATGATGTATTCCTGCGCGCCGGCCGCCAGCGCTTCCACAATGCGGTCAATGCCCGCTTCCGTAGTGCAGAGCACGACAATCGGCTGCGCAGGGCCGTGTTCCGCCCGGCATTGCTTGAGGAATTCCAGCCCGTCCATGACAGGCATGTTCCAATCAAGCAGCACAGCTTCCGGCATGTCACTGCGGCAGGAAACCAGCGCCTCGGCGCCATCCTTGGCTTCACGCACGGTGAAGCCAAAGCCTTCTACAATGCGCCGTGCGGCGCGCCTGACCACCGGGCTGTCGTCAACGATAAGGCATGAGCGATTTTGCATGATTTCAATCATCCGATATTGAGAAGACGTTCGACATCCAGCATGACAATCAGCCGGTCTTCTTCGCGATAGACACTGAGCGAAACATCACGCCACAGCGCATCAAGCGTTGGGGGGTTGGGGCAGACGCCAGCTGATGGCAGGGGCACAACCTCACCCACCTGGTCAACAATCAGGCTGTATAATTCGCCCCCCTGTTCCACCACCACGCTCATGGCCTTGTCGGCATTATCGGCCTGCGGCAGGCCAAGGCGCTTGCGCAAATCAATGGCGGTCACGATGCGCCCGCGCAGATTGAGCCCACCCGCCACTTCCGCTGGTGCCAGCGGAATGGGCGTGATGGCCTGCGGGCCCAGCACATCGCGCACCAGCAGCACGGGAATGCTACAGGTTTGCCCCGCAACGGTCAGGGTCAGAAAGACCTCATCTTCCCGCTCGGCCAGGGCAAGTGCGGCAACGGCAGGGCCGGAACGCCGGGTTTCGCTGATGCTTTGCATTATCCCCTCCTCAGGCGGCAATCGGTGAACTCAGGCATTCGCGCAGCGAAGACAGCAGCGCATCCCGGTCATATTTCGCGACGTAATCGGTAAAGCCCGCTTCGCGCCCGCGGGCGACATCTTCCGGTTCCGCGCGGGACGAAAGGGCCACAAGCGGCAGGCGCATCCACGCGCCGGATGCACGCACATTGCGTGCGAAGCTCAGGCCATCCATTTCCGGCATTTCAATATCGGAAACCAGCGCTTCGAATTCCACGCCCGCATCACGCAGGCGCAGTGCTTCGGCCGGGCTTTCCACCGCGGTCACATCAAAGCCGGCAGCGGAAAGTGCGGGCACCACCAAATGGCGGAAGAAGGGACTGTCATCAATCAGCAGCAGGCGCGGCTTTTGTTCTGATGAAGTCGCCCTCCGATCACCACGGAACCAATCGCCGCCCGCATGGGAAAGCCAATAGACCGTGTCAATCACATCCGTGACGCGTTCGGAAATGACCGCGCTGCCAAGATAGCCAAGCCGAT
>JBIIIE010000136.1:0-7218 GCA_044235135.1 Roseomonas sp.
CAATCGCCCGCAGCCTGGCGTTCGCGCCACGCCTTCGATCCATTGGCATTGCAGCGTTCACCGATCGAGAAATAGGAATTCTCCTGGCGCAACGCCGTCGCGGTATACAGGGATGCGACCGATGGCACCCAATGAAATTTGCGCTTGATCGGCGCCGGACGATGCGCGGTACCGCCAAGCTTGCGCAGCATGGCATCAAGCGCGGCAATATGCGGCGTGGAAGTTCCGCAGCAGCCGCCAATCAGGTTCAAGCCATCTTCGACAACAAAGCGTTCCATCCAGGCGGCGAGTTCTTCCGCGCCCAAGGGATAATGCGTCTTGCCATCCACCAATTCCGGAAGGCCGGCATTGGGCTGGCAGGAAATCAAGCCCGGCCAGTTTTGCGACAGCCAGCGCACATGCTCGGCCATTTCCTGCGGGCCGGTGGCGCAATTCAGCCCCATCAGCGGCACATCAAGCGCATGCACTACCGTGGTGGCGGCGGCGATATCGGGGCCAACCAAAAGCGTGCCGGTGGTTTCAACCGTCACCTGCACGAAGATCGGGATATCGGAACCGGCTGCCTTGCGCGCAATTTTCGCCGCATTCACGGCGGCCTTGATGAAAAGCGTGTCCTGATTGGTTTCCGTGAGCAGCGCATCCGCGCCACCGGCAATCAGGCCACGGCATTGTTCCACCAAAGCGGCTTCCAAAGCATCGTAAGTGATATTGCCAAGGCTTGGCAGCTTGGTGCCGGGACCGATATCACCCACCACCCAACGATGCCGGCCATCGGCGAAGCTTTCCGCCGCTTCACGCGCCAATTCCACGGAAAGCTTGTTGATTTCGAAGGCGCGTTCTTCAAGTTCAAACTCGCCAAGCGTCACGGGCGAACCGCCGAAGCTATTGGTCAGCACCATATCCGCACCGGCTTCGTAATAGCCGCGATGGATATCGCGCACGATATCGGGGCGCGAAAGGTTCAAGACTTCCGTGCAATTTTCCTTGCCCCAGTAATCGCGTTCAACCTCCAAGGTCAGGGCCTGCACGCGGCTGCCCATGCCGCCATCACAGAGCAAAACGCGGTCACGAAGGGCGTCGAGAAGATGCGGGCGCGCCATGGGGAAACCTTCAGGAAACGGGGGAGGAAACGGAAAGCCGCAGGCGCTCGGCGGACCAAAGCCGGAGCGTCAGCGGGGCGGGAATGGTGCTGACGTGCGGCGCGGTGCAGCCCGCGCCACCAAGCCAGCCGGCCATCGCGGCGTCATCAAAACCAGGCCAGCGATGAGCGTAGCGGTTGAGCAATTCGGCGCGGTCATGCGGCGCCAAATCAAGGATCAATAAGCGCCCACCGGGGCGCAGCACGCGCGCGGCTTCAGCCAAGGCGGCGGCGGGGTCTTCGGCGTAATGCAGCACCATGTGCAGCGTGACGGCATCGAAACCCGCATCCGGCAAGGGCAGCCGATACATATCCGCCTGCCGCACGGCGATATGCGTCAGGCCACGTTCCGTCAGGCGGCTGCGCGCCAGTGCCAACATCTCGCGGGAGGCATCAATGCCAAGCCCTTCCTCGACGCACGGCGCCAAGCGTTCCAAAACGCCGCCCGTGCCGCAGCCGATATCGAGCAAACGGCCCAGGCGCGGACCCGGCAGGGCTTCCAAAAGCGCCGTTTCAATTGCCTCGGTCGGCAGGCCAAGGGCGCGGGTTTCATCCCAATCGGCGCCATGGCTGCGGAAACTGTCGGAAGCGATGCGCGCGCGTTCAGCGGCCAGCCGCGCGGCGGCGCGCCGGTCGGCAGCGAGCAGTGGGTCCGATTCGGGAAGGCGGGCCAGGATATGGCGGGCAAGGTCAGCTTCGGGCGCCATTTGGAACCAGGCATTGGCGCCTTCGGGCGTGCGGGTCAGCAGGCCGGCTTCGACCAGAAGCTTCAAATGGCGGGAAAGCCGCGGCTGGGATTGGCCAAGGATCGCCACCAATTCCGTCACGCACCAGGCGCCGCGGGCGCAAAGCGCCAGCAACCGCAACCGGGTCGGCTCCGCCGCGCCGCGCAATTGGGACAGAACATCCTGCATAGGCTTTACATAGACATAAACATATTCTTATGTCTAGAGCATGCCGCCCTGGACCCTGGATGCCCGCATACCCGTCCACCTGCTAACGCCAGGTGAAGTACCCAAGCCGGGCATGGCGGTGCTTGCCGAGGCGCCAAGCGCGGCGTCAGCCCCCGCCATAGAGCTGTTTTCACTGACCGGCACCCATGTGCCGGGCTGCGCTTGTTGCGGGGCGCGCGGGCCGGTGGCTGAGGCGCTTGATCGACTTTTTCTCGGCCGTGTTCGCGGCACTTTACCCTGGTTCACCGCCATTGCCGCCCTGCCGCAAAGCGCTGAGGCGTCTGATGCCATTCGCCGCACACTCCGCGATGATGCGCCCAGCAGCGCAAGGTTCCGCCTGGCGGAGTGAGGCAGGATCAGCTTGGCAGCCAGAAGCCAAACGCCGGCATGATCTCAGGGAAAAATCCCCATCAGGCCTTCTTGTCGGTGGAGAGGTTCTTCACTTCCTCCATCGCCTCGGCAAAGCGCTTATTCAGGACGGAAAGCGCCTCACCGCTTGATCTTTGGATGAGATCAGCCAGTTCCTGCATTTGTCCAACCGCGCGTTCATAAGCAGCCTTCGCCATTTCGGCGCGTTTTGCGGCCTGTTCCTGCGCGTCACCAGGGTTTGCCATACTGCGCATGGCATCTTGCAGTTCAGCGACAGATTGATTGACGATTTCCATATGCCGTTCGGCCACAGCACGCGCACCTTCCAGCGCCACCTTATTCGCCGCGGGAATGGCTTCCAGGTTCTTCTGCTGCGCCTTGGCGAGTTCTGTCATATCCGGCATGGCGGGCAAGCGGAACTCCGCCATGATTTTGGTGATATCTAGGCTGGGCTTGAAGCTGAAGGGGTCGGTCACGGTAGCCTCCGGGGTTGGAAGGCCCCAATATAGCCCGCCCAAACCCAAGGTCACGAAGTTTCGGTGGCTTCCGCGGTGGGTGGCGGCGCAGCTTCGCCCCTTAGCAAGCCAAGCGGGCGGGCGATCCGTTCTGCCCGATCCAGCGCAGAATCCAAGGCCGCCATGGTGGTGCCCATATCGGCGCTGTCATCGCGCGCCCAGGCACGGATGGTGGCAAGCCATACGCCGGTCAGGCCAAGCGCGAGCAGCCGTGCTTCGCAGCTTTTGGCTTCAATCTCGGCCGCTTCCAGCATCCAGCGCATGGCAACGCCGATATGCGGGGCAAGCGCCAGCGCCAGCAGGGGATCGCGGCGCATATCTTCGAATAGGCGCAGAATGCCTTCCCGATGCGGCTGCATGGCATCCAGCCGACGCATCAGCACATCAAAAATACGGTCTCTTGCGGACCCGCCTTGGCCAGGAATAGTGCCGGCCATCACGGCCTGATCCATGACGCGGCCATGCAGCAGCAAAAGATCAAGCCGCGTGGGGAAGCGCCCCCGCAACTGCGCCGTTTCCATGCCAGCTTCGGCAGCAAGTCGGCGCATGGTGAGCCCCGGCCATCCATGCCGGGTGATCACGCGCCAGAGAGCTGCAACAATGGTCGAGTCTTCTTCGGATCCCATGACGGCAGACTAAACCATGATGATCGGTCTGCGCCAGATGGATTTCGTTTGCCTTGAGGAAGTTTGGCTTAGCGCCAGGATGCGCCGCAGGGGGGAAGACCCCGCCGCCTTCGGCGCATCCGGTGCCGCACGGCATTCACTCCCCAAAAATGCTGATGGTATTCTGGGGCATGTTGACGATCCCGGGACCATCCAGAATGACAGGCGTTGGCAGCGCCGCCCAAAGCAGGGGATTGCCTGCTGTAAGCGCATCAAACACGCCGATATGGGTGATGGTGCCCGGGGCGCTGGTGAAGGTGAACCTTACCTGGGATATATTGTATTGAAGACCAGTGCCGAAAAATGTCGCCGATTGGCGTGCATATCCAGTGCCGGTTGGTTCACCCGAAATGCCGGAGGCGTCTGAACCACCGGTGCCGAGGGCGATAAAGACGGCGGGGGGAAGCGCTGGGCGACGCCCGGCCACGGCGCGGGCGAGCATGTTCTTGGCGTAATTGGTCAAGGAGGTCATGCGGTTTTTCCTGTAGCGGCAGCTTCGATGAAGCTGAAGGTTACGGTTTGCCTGGCGCGTCCGCCGCATCGCTTGGCTATGGCACAAGCGCTGATCGGACGCGCCGGATTAGTCAAATCATCAGGCGACAACTGCGCCGTCCGGCCAGCGCCAGCTTGTGCCATCGCTGATCGCAAGGCGCTTATTTGTCGCGCCGTCAGCGACATAAACCATGCAGCGCGGATAGCTTGCCGCCGCTGGCAGGCTTGCCACGGTAAAGGACGGCAATTGCAGCGGAGAGCCCGCCTGCACCGCGCCGGTGCCCTTGCCAAGCAGAAGCAGCGCCACATTCGCATCGGTGCCCTGGGCTGTGATTTGTGGCGGGGCGCCGCCACCCGCACCATTGATGCGCACGTGGTTGACCGGTGTGGCCACCGCATTGACTTCAAGCGCGATATTGCCGCGGCTATTCAGGCGCACCGGGGCGATATTTTTGGCAGACAGCGCAAGGGGGATATTGGTATCCGTCCCGCTGGCGGCCACGCTTGGTGTACCCCCTGCGACGCTGCCGGTAACAGTCACCTGATTGACATTGCTGGCCGGCGTAGAGACAGCAAAAGCATGGGCGCCAGGCGCGCCGCCCATGGAAATGGTGCCTGCTGCAAGGCGCATACGCTCGGCACCGCCGGCGCTGAGGGCCAAGGCGCCCGTGCCTGGCTGAAACAGCCCCGTATCCTCCGCGCCAACCATGGCGCCGGGCCGGTCAGCCCGCCCGGCCGGGGCGGCTGAGGCGACAAAGCCATTTGTACCGCTATTGACGAGCGGCCCATTATTACCATTGCCGAGCAGGGCCGGGGAGCCGAGATAGACTTGATTGGGCGTGCCGGAGGTGACATTGGCCAAGTGAATGGCAGTCGATCCGTTATTCAGGCGATTGTAGTATTCCGCCCGGAAGGCAAAGATATCCAGCCGGTTATTGCTGCCATTGACGCGAATGGCATGGCTTTCAGCGTCATCAACGCGAATGTTGCCGATCTGCAGCCTGACATTGTTGCTGTCAATCTGGATGCCTGCGGCCCCCGGCAAAGGCACCGATGCGCCGGCGCCAATCACCTCACCCTGGGTTGTGATATTGGCGATGCGGCCTTCGACACCATTTCCGTCAATCCAGACACCATATTTCGAGAAATCCGCGTAGATATTGCTCCCGTAAAACTTGGTCGTGACACCGGATGCCGAGGAGCTGAAGCGGAGCGTTGAACGCGCGCCAAGGACGAAGATATTATCGAGAAATACGCCATCAACCTTGCGGAAAACCAGCGCATCCTGATTGTTCTGCTGCCAGGTGAGGATGTTCTGGTCATTCGTATGGAATGTCCAGAAATGCACATGTTCCAGGCGGCAGATGTCGAGGCAGCGATCAATCTCCACGCCGCGGGTGTATACCTGCCCGCGCAGGCGCTTGACGCTCATGCGGCCGGAATTGTCGCACCAGATGCCGCGATTGACCGCTACCAGGAAGATGTTTTCGAAATCCACCGCGCCAAGACAATCCTGCACACGAAAGACGTAATCATAATCGGTCGGTGTCCAAGTGGCGGAGGACCCATTGTGATACTGACGGATGGCGATATCCCGGACCATGGACCCGCGGGCCATGGAGCCTGAAAAAGTGAAGGGCGTGAAACCGGTCTGGTCTATCTTGATCCAGGTTCCATTGGCCTCATTGGGGCCTTCGGTAAAGCCGGCGCCTTGCAGCGTGACGGTGACACCGCTGATGGTAATCGGGCTCGCGATGCGATAGGTGCGCGGGCCGAATTGCAACACGCCGCCGCCAGACGTCTTAATTGCGTTGATCGCGGCCTGAATGGCCGGGGCGTCATCGGTAAGACCATTGCCGACAGCGCCGAAATCGCGCACGTGCACGGGACGATCCATCAAAAGGCCGCTACGGAGCTGTGCCAGGCTTGCGCGGCGCGTGGCGAACCCTGCATTGCTTGATTGCACGATGGGCAGCATATCCGCATCTGCTGTGGTAGAAACGGATGGCAATGCGCTGATCTTGGTATCTGACATGGGTTACCTTTCCATGGTTGCGGCCAGGCGCTTCGGTGCTTCCGAATCCTGAACCTGGCGCGATCTGGGCTTTGGGGGGATAGGCTTCAAAACAGCAGCAACTGGCCGCCCTGTTCGAGCAGAAGAACGCCGCCGTCTTCGTTCAACAAACGGGGTGGCGTGCCTATGGCGAATGGTGCGGAGAGTGTGGTGTGACTTGTGTCGGCCGAATTAAGGGCCAGAACTCGATAGCCACCGCCTGGGAGCTGCGCGGGAAAGAGAACGCTGGCACGGCGATTGGTGACGGCAGCGGACAGCGTGGCAAGAACGGTGCCGGCCGGATTGCGAAGCTGGAAGGTGACGTTGCTGATATTGCCAGTGATGGTCACCGCGATCGGGATCGAGGCCCCTGGTTCGATGGCTTCGGGAAGCGCATCAAAGGTAATGGCCCGCGCTTCGGGATTTGCCGTCAGGGTAAGGCTGAAGGGCAGATTGGCCGAACGCTGAATGGTGGGCGGCATCCCAGAGGCATCCAGCACGACGGGGGTGCCTGTCAGATTCCCAAAGCGAACCGGCAGCATGGTGGTGCCATCAATGGCCTGCACCAGGATGACATCACCAACCCGCACCCGGTCAGCGGCGGGCGAGAAATAGCCAGGGGCTTCAGTATCGGCGCGGGTGTCCGTGGTGCGATAATGCCACAGCGTGAAGCCATTCGCGGCGCTTAACACCGAGAGATCATTTGCGATGAAAGGCATGGGCGCTCCTGCAGGCTGCCAGGCAGCAAGGCGTAGGCCCTGCTGGAGGCAAGCTTGGGTCAAGGTTCGGGAGGGAGGGGAGCTTCGGGCGCAATTCGGCCCTTGATGGGGATTGAGGTAAGGGAAATAAAGCCTAATGTCAAGGAAAAAATACAGTAACAGCGAAATTTTTTCCGCCCCTCAAGACTGCGCCGATTTCCGCTACAACAAGGCCATCGCCTGCGGAGAACCCTGCCCATGATCCTGCGCCTGATTGCCTTTCTTGCCCTGCTGCTGCCCGGCATTGCCGTGGCGCAGGAACGCTTGGTGAATGT
>JBIIIE010000179.1:0-5993 GCA_044235135.1 Roseomonas sp.
AATAGAAACGCGACTGAGGCCACCGCGCCAGGCAGGCGGCGCCCAACCTCCACCACGCACCAGGTGCCGATGGGGGCCACGATCAGCCCAATATAGAGCATGAAAGGCCAGGAAGCGGGGCCGATTCCGCCATTGGGTTCCAACACCAGTGCAAAGGGCAGAATGACCAGCGCGCCGATGGAAAAAGCCCAGGGCAGTAGATCGAACATCGGTGACTTCGCCGGAAAGCGCCGCGTGACGATGATGGCGATGCTCCAGAGAAGCGCGGCCAGGATCAGCATGGCATGGCCCAGCACCTGATCATGCGATGCCCAATCCACCGCCCAAGGGCCAGCCAGGACCAATATGCCAGCGAGGCCGAGCAAAGCCGCCAGCCAGCGTCGGGCAGAAACCTGCTCGCCCATCACCAGCATAGACAAGGGGATCAGCCAATAGGTCACGACAGCGGAAATGATCGCAGTGCGCCCCGCTTCCACCAGCGCAACGGCGGCATGGGCAAGCACGAAGAAACCGCCCAATTGCAGCGCACCGACGGCAATCACGGTGGGCAAATCTTCTCGGCGGGGGCGATGAAAGCGCCGCAGGATCAACAACAAAAGCGTTGCGATCAGGGTGGCAAGACCGGCCCGCCCAAAGCCGAACCACATGGGGCTGGCATCGGCCAAGGCCGCCTTGGTGATGGGCCAAGCACCGCCAAAGAGCAAAATGGCAAAAAACAATAGATGCAGCGATGATTTCATCGCGTGATGGCGTGCCCCCAAGCCCAATTTCTGGCGGGTTTCGCCCACGGCGCGAATCCCTTATCGCCATACAAGCCTATTTGTTGAGGGTTGGAAAACAGGTTTTTGGTTAACAAGACGCGTCAACCATTGCCGGTCCAGCGGCGCGGGCCATGGCCGGGCAGAAAACCGCGCCGCAACAACAGCATCAGCGCCCCCGCGAGGAACAATACGCCAGCGCCCGCCGTCAGCGCCCTACCCGCCCCGCGCGGCTGGCGCCAGAGCAACAGCGCGCAGGTGAAGGCGGCCAGCAGCAGCAAATAAAACAAGTGCGGCGCCTAATCCGCGACCTTCAGCATGATCTTGCCGATATGCGCGCTGCTTTCCATCAGCCGATGCGCCGCCGCCGCTTCCGCCAGCGGGAAGGTCTGGAAAATGCGCGGGCCCGCCTTGCCGGCTTCCAGCAGCGGCCAGACCTTGGCGGCCAAGGCCGCGGCGATCTCGCCCTTCTCCGCCGTGGTGCGCGGGCGCATGGTGCTGCCCGTGACGGTCAGGCGCTTCACCATAATGGGGCGCAAATCCGCTTCCGTCTTGAAGCCACCCAGGAAGGCAATGATCACCAGGCGCCCATCGCGCGCCAGGGATTTCAGGTTCCGCGTGAAGTAATCGGCGCCCACCATGTCCAGGATCACATTCACGCCCTTGCCATCGGTCAGGCGCTGGATTTCCTCGGCGAAATCCTGGGCGCGGTAGTCAATCGCGGCATCGGCGCCCAATTCCAGACAGGCAGCGCATTTCGTCGCATTACCTGCGGTGGTGATGACCCGCGCACCGAAAGCCTTGGCCAATTGAATGGCCGTGACGCCAATGCCGGAAGACCCGCCATGGATCAGCACGGTCTCACCCGCCGTAAGCCGCCCATGGCCGAACATATTGGCCCAGACGGTGAAATAGGTCTCAGGCAGGGCGGCGGCGTTCAGCGCGTCATAACCCTTGGGCCAGGGCAGCGTTTGCGCCTCAGGTGCGGCGCAATATTCCGCATAGGCGCCGCCATTGGTCAGCGCACACACGCGGTCCCCAATGCGGTAACGCGTGACTGAAGCACCCACCGCCACCACTTCGCCAGCACATTCCAGGCCGATAATGGGTGAGGCACCGGGTGGCGGCGGGTAGCTCCCTTCGCGCTGCGCCACATCCGGGCGATTGACGCCCGTTGCCATGACGCGGATCAGCACCTCATCCGCCGCCAGTACCGGGAGCGCGGTTTGCGCGGGGACCAGAACCTCTGGCCCGCCGCCCTTGCCATGGTCAATGAAATTCATGGAGGCCGGCAGCTTGGTCATGATCCTAATCCTTCAATTGGGTGATGAAGCGGGCGGGATTTGCCCCCGCCCGCCACACATCAGTTCGGCTTGATGCCGGCAGCGCGAATGATCGGCTCCCACTTCGCCATCTCAGACGCAAGGAAGCGCGCGGCACTTTCCGGCGTGCTGTCGGTGGTGACATCCATGGTCATTTCCGCAAGCCTGTTCTTGACCGCATCCTGCGAAAGCGCGCGGTTATAGGCGGCATTGATCGCCTGCACGGTCGCGGCCGGCGTACCGGCGGGCACCAAAGCCATGTGCCACGTATAGGCCTCATACCCCGCCACGCCGCCTTCGATGAAGGTCGGCAAATCACGTGCATAGGGCATGCGGTTCTTGGTGCTGATGGCAAGCGCACGCAATTCACCGCGCTGCATGTAAGGCAGCGCCGCCGCCGCAACATCAAGCATGATCGGGATACGCCCGGAAAGCACTTCCGGCATGGCAGCAGACGACCCACGGAAGGGAATGTGATTGCACTTCAAGCCACCCGCCATGTGCAGGAAAAGCTCGCTCGCCAAATGCACCGCGCCGCCATTGCCGCTGGAAGCGTAATCATATTTGCCGGGGTTTTTCTTCAGCAGATCAATCAATTCCGGCAAATTGCGCGCCGGGAAATCCTTATGGACCAGCATGATCATCGGGATTTGGCCGATATAGGCCGCCGGCGTGAAATCCGCGACCGGATCGAAGGGCAGGCGATCAAACAGCGCGCGCAGGCAGGCATGGGCGATGGTGGTATAGAGAATGGTCTGCCCATCCTTCGGCGCCTTGCTTACCAAATCCGTGCCGATGACAACGCCCGACCCGGTCCGGTTTTCCACGACCAGGCGCGAGGGCAGGAATTTGGATTTTTCATCCGCCAGCAGACGGGCCGGGACATCGGTGGGCCCGCCGGCGGCGAAGGGCACCACGATGCGGCCAGGGCCGCTTGGCCAGGCTTGCGCGAGCGCCGGCTTCGCAAAAGGTGCCAGCGCAGCGGCGCCAGCCAAACCCAGAACATCACGACGTTGCATGGAAATCTCCCTTGTTGATTTGAGATGACGAGAAAATGGCGAGGCCGGAAAGGAAATCCAGCCCCGCTAAAGCGCAATCAGCCAAATTCCGCACGGATGGCCGCGGAATGTTCACCGAGCCGCGGCACCGGCCCCAAGCTGCGCGCCCCATCCGATAGCTTCGCCGGCGGCGCCCCCACCTTGATCGGACCTTTTTCGGTTTCGACCGTCACGCGCCTCAGCGCCGGATGGTCGCGCAGGCCGCCGCAATCATTGATGAAGCCAAAGGCAGTATTGGCGCGGCGGAGTTTGGCTGCGCATTCCTCCCGCGTCAGCGTGGCGAACATCTTGCCGATATGGCCATCAACCATGGGGCGATTGGCGACACGTTCATTATTGACGCGGAACCCCTCGCGCTCAGGCAGAGCGGGTTCATCCAGGAAATGGGTACAGAAGCTGGCCCATTCGCGTTCATTCTGAATGGCGATCAGCACATCCGCGCCATCCTTGGTGGTGAAGGCGCCATAGGGGCAGATGGAAGGATGCGCCATGCCGATGCGGGGCGGATTCTTGCCGGTGCCTTCATATTGCAGCAGCGGCACCGTCATCCAATCCGCCATGCCATCAAACAAGGAAACGGCAATGCCCTTGCCCTTGCCGGTAATGCCGCGATCAATCAGCGCTTCCAAAACCGCCGCATAGGCATGCATGCCGCAGGCGATATCACAGGCGGAAACACCAACCCTCCCCGGCCCTTCGGCGCGGCCTGTCACGTAAGCGAGGCCACTTTCCGCCTGCACCAGCAGATCATAGGCCTTCATGGCGGCGTATTCGCCTTCCTCGCCATAGCCGGAAATATCCACGGTGATCAGGCGCGGATAGCGCGCGCGCAATTCCGCCGAACCAAACCCCGCCCGCGCCATGGCGCCCGGTGCCAGATTCTGGATGAAGATATCGGCTTTCGCGAGCAGCTTCTCCAGCAGCGCCTTGTCATCCGGCTGTTTGATATCAAGGCATAGGCTTTCCTTGCCGCGATTGAGCCAGATGAAATAGCTGGATTGCCCATTCGCCACCGCATCATAGGCGCGGGCGAAATCGCCTTCCTGCCGTTCGATCTTGATGACGCGCGCCCCGGCATCGGCAAGGCGGGAAGCGCAATAAGGCGCGGCGACGGCCTGTTCCATCGAAACGACGAACAGGCCCTTGAGCGGCTGAGAGGCCATCAGTAGGACCGCGGCATGCCGAGCACATGCTCGCCCACATAGCTCAGCACTAGGTTGGTGCTGATCGGCGCGACCTGATAAAGCCGCGCTTCGCGGAATTTGCGCTCCACGTCGTATTCCTCGGCAAAGCCGAAGCCGCCATGGGTTTGCACGCAGGCTTCCGCCGCCGCCCAGGCCGCGTCCGCACCGAGCATCTTGCCCATATTGGCTTCCTCACCGCAGGGGAGCCCCGCTTCGAATTTGGCGAGGCCCTTTTGGATCAGCGCCTCGGCGGCGCGCATCTGGGCATAGGCCTTGGCGATCGGGAATTGCACGCCCTGATTCTGGCCAATCGGGCGGCCAAACAACACGCGCTGCTTGGAATAATCCACGGCCTTGTTGATGAACCACTTGGCGTCACCAATGGTCTCGGCTGAGATCAGCAGGCGTTCGGCATTCATGCCATCCAGGATATAGCGGAAGCCCTTGCCTTCCTGGCCGACCATATTCTCGGCGGGGACTTCCATATTGTCGAAGAAGACCTCGCAGGAATTATGGTTCATCATGGTGCGGATCGGGCGAATGGTCAGGCCGTTACCAAGCGCCTTTTTCATATCCACGATGAAGGTGGAAAGCCCATCGGTGCGCTTGGCGACCTGGTCACGCGGCGTGGTGCGCGCCAGCAGCAGCATCAGATCGGAATGTTCCGCGCGGCTGGTCCAGATCTTCTGACCATTGACGATATACTTGTCGCCCTGCTTTTGCGCGAAGGTGCGCAGGCTGGTGGTATCCGTGCCGCTGGTGGGCTCCGTCACGCCAAAGGCTTGCAGGCGCAATTCGCCGGTGGCGATTTTCGGCAGATACTTCTGCTTCTGTTCGGGGCTGCCATGCTTCAGGATGGTGCCCATGATGTACATTTGCGCGTGGCAGGCCGCCGCATTGCAGCCTGTCGCGTGGATTTCTTCCAGGATCGCGGCGGCGGCGGAAAGCGGCAGGCCGGACCCGCCATATTCTTCCGGGATCAGGGCCGCGAGCCAGCCGGCATCGGTCAGCGCCTTGACGAATTCGCTCGGGTAGCCGCGGCGGGTATCAAGTTCGCGCCAATACTCGCCGGGGAAGCGGGCGCAGAGCTTGCGCACCTCCTCACGGATTTCGGCATGGGCTTCCTGGGATTGATGCATGTCCATCATTCTTGCTCCGGTTTCGCCTCCGATTAGGGCTGGCAGGCCGGGCTTGCAAGATGATGGGGGGCTTCAATCCACGGTCGCGCCGGAACGCCGCACCACCTCCGCCCAGCGGGCAACATCGCGCGTCAGGGTTTCGCGGAATTGCTCGGGCGAATTGGGCGCGGCGGGGGGCGTGATGGCCTGATCCTGCACCAGCCAATTCCGGAACTCGGGCGTCGCGATGATGCGGTTCACCTCAGCATTCATGCGCCGCAGGATCGGGTCTGGCAGGTTGGCCGGGGCCAGAATCGCATACCAGGTGCTGGTATCCATGGGCGGCGTGCCGCAAGCCTCGGCGACCGTGGGCACATCCGGCAGGGCAGCAAGCCGCGCCGGGCTCATGACGGCGAGCGGCCTCACCTGCCCCTGGCGGATCGGCCCCATGGCGGCGCCGGATTGGTTGAAGAACAGATCGGTATCGCCGGCGAGCAACGATGCCATGGCGCCCGGCTGGCCGCGATAGGGCACATGCAGCAGATCAAGATTG
>JBIIIE010000138.1:0-7123 GCA_044235135.1 Roseomonas sp.
CCATTCAAGTTGCTGCAGGCGGTTATTCGCTTCGATCAGCGCAGCTTCCTGCGCGAAAGCCGCTTGAGTGATGCGGTAGCGCGCTTCCGGATAGTGCGTAAAGAGCTCTGCGATCAGGCGGTCAGCTTCCGGGTCCATGGGGGGAAGCTTCGGCTTTTGTGCCGAGCTTGCGCCCCATGGGCCAGAGGGCGCACCGGCGACCGCCGCATTGCCACTCATGCGCTCAACAAACGCGGTGATGATCCGCTTCTCCTCATCTGTCATTTTGAAACCCTTCTCCCGACATTGAGCATTTTTCAAGCCGAACTGAATGACTACGCGGCTCAGAAAATGCGACCAAAAAGCTTTGGATCGTATCCCGCAGACAAACCTGCACGGGCAACCACCCAATGGCGCCGGCGGATTCGCGCCCAACCGGCTGCGCAGCGATGAAATGGCTTCCTGGGGACGCGCTTTCAAGCAGGTTTTTCCGACACCTTTTCTGAATCCCGATCGGAAACAGAACAGTAACAATACAACGCGCTTAAGCCTGAGATCGGAGAGCAATCAAGCGGCCGAAGAATGGCAGCGACCGCAGCAGGAGTGTTGCGAGGCCAATATCCCAGCTCGCCGCCCTATCTGGCGAAAGGTTCATGGTCTGATGAACGAAACCGACCCCGCGCGGAAAAGCACTTTTAGGCCCGCTCCGTCGGATCCCCCTCCGCTACCGCCACCACCGGTGCGGCCAGTACCTCATCCCGCACCGCGCTCAGCGCCGCAATATCGCCCGCGCCAAAGCCGCGCCGCGCCGCATCAGCCAAGGCCAAGCGCCGCCGCGCATCATCGCTCAGCACCAGGCAACCCGGCAGCAGCGCCGCCGCATCTTCAAGCTTGCCCGTGCAATGCAGCACCACATCAGCGCCCGCCGAAAGCGCGGCACCTGCCAGGTCATTCGCCATGCCGGAAAGCGCGCCCATCGCCAGATCATCCGTGATCAGCAGGCCATCAAAGCCAATCTCGCCCCGGATCACATTCTGAATGACGAAGGGGGAAATTGTGGCCGGCAGGCGCGCATCCCAGGCCTCATACAAAACATGCGCTGTCATGGCCCAGGCGCCGCTGCCGGCCAGAGCGCGAAACGGCGCGATATCCTGGCCAAGTTCGGCAATACCCGCGCCAACGCGCGGCAATTCGTGGTGACTATCCGCCAAAGCGCGGCCATGGCCGGGGATATGCTTGATCACGGGAATGCAGCCCGCCGCTTGCAGCCCGGCAATACACGCCGCACCCAGCCGCGCAATCTCATTCGGGTCAGCGCTGAAGGCGCGATCCCCAATCACCTGATGCGCGCCTGGCAGGCGCAAATCCAAAACCGGCGCGCAGACAACATCCAAGCCAGCCGAGCGGCACATCGCGCCCATCAAATACGCATTGGCGCGCTCGGCGAGTTCTGGCTGGCCTTCAAACCGTGCGGCGGCGGGAAAAGCCTCCCACTGCGGCGGCTTCAACCGCGCCACGCGCCCGCCCTCCTGGTCAATCAGGATCGGCGCGGCGGCGCCCAGCACATCGCGGATATCATTGGTCAGCGCACGCAATTGTTCTGGGTTCTGGATATTGCGCGCGAACAGAATGGCGCCAAGCGGCGGAAAGCGCCGCCATAGCGCCGCTTCCGCAGCACTCAGCCGAGGTCCCGCAAGACCGATAATCGCAGCGCGAGACGGCGCCATCCAACCCTATCCGCCAATGACCATGCAGGGGATGCTGCGCGTCTTCATTTCCTCGCAAAAGGCGCGCGCGGTCGCGTTATCGGCAAACCCCCCGGTCCGGATGCGATACATCGTGGTCTGACCTTCGCGATCAAAGGGCGCCAAGGTCACACGGCGATTGCCGAGGAATTCGGGCACACGCCGTTGCAGGCGGTCCCATTCCCCGCGCGCCGCGGCTTCGCTTGGTAGCGCCCCCAATTGCACCTGTGCGCGGCCATTCGGAACGGGCGCGAAACGCTCGGCTGAGGGCACTGGCGCCGGCAGGCTTGGCGCCGTCAGCGCTGAACTGGTAGCCGGTGGCGCTGGCGTTGCGGGTGCTGCGGCCTGCGGCGCGCTGCGCGGGGCGGCTTGCGGCGTGGCCGGCTGTGCTGGCGCGGGGCTTGTCGGTGGCGCGCTGCGGGCGGCTTCCTGCGCGGCACGCTCGGCCAATTGCGCGCGCAATTGATCCACGCGCGGATTCTCCGCCTCTGGCGCCAGGCCGCCCGGCGCTGTGCTGCGCGCGCCGCGATTGCGGTCAAAAATCAACTCATCCTGATTGGGTACGCGCAAGCCTCCGGGATTGTCAGGCCGCACCTTGATCGGGCGCGCATCGGCTTCGATCAGCGGCGCATTGCGCGATGACCCGCGCGAAAATCCCCAGACCAATGCTGCAATCACTGCCCCCACCGCCAGCACAGAGCCCGCGATGATGATCATCCGCCAAGGAGGCCCCCCAGCCCCCTTGCGACCCAGCCTATAGGCTGGAACTGGAACTTCCCTCACGCCTATCCCCCGATCGGCGCTGGAATAGTGTCAGCGCATTTCCTCGACCGGCGTCACCCCCATGACGCCAAGGCCGGAACGAATAACGCTTGCCGTCGCTGCCACCAGCGCCAGCCTGGCGGCTGTGGCGGCGGGCTCATCCTCTCGGATGAAGCGAAGCGTCGAATCGTCGCGGCCTCGGTTCCACAATACATGAAAATCAGCCGCCAAGTCATGGAGGAAAAACGCTACCCGGTGCGGTTCCCGCGCTAAAGCGGCGGCTTCCACCACGCGGGGCCAGGAAATCAGGCGCCGGATAAGGTCAAGCTCTGCCTTGTCCCGTAAATGTTCAAGCGGCGCGGCGGTAAGGTCGGCGGCGCTGGGCTCGCCCGCTTGGCGCAGCACCGAACGGCATCGCGCATGGGCGTATTGCACGTAGAAAACCGGGTTTTCGCGGGTTTGTTCGACAACCTTGTCCAGGTCGAATTCCATCTGCGCGTCGGATTTGCGGGTCAGCATCGTGAAGCGCACCGCATCGCGGCCCACTTCTTCGATCAAATCGCGGAGCGTCACGTAAGTCCCGGCGCGCTTCGACATGCGCACGGGCTCTCCGGCCTTCATCACATGCACAATCTGGCAAAGCACGATTTCAAGCGGCACACGCCCATCGGAAAGCGCCTTCACGGCAGCGCCCATGCGCGAAACATAGCCGCCATGATCCGCGCCCCAGACATCAATCAGCAGATCAAAGCCGCGCTTCAGCTTATCCGCATGGCAGGCGATGTCATTGGCGAAATAGGTGTTGGAACCATCGGATTTCTTGAGCGGCCGATCCACATCATCGCCGAAATCCGTTGAGCGGAACAGCAATTGCGGGCGCGGTTCCCAATCATCCGGCGTCTTGCCCTTGGGCGGTTCCAAAACGCCCTCATAGAGGAGGCCCTTGCCTTCAAGGGCGGCAATCGCGGCATCGGTCGCCTTCGCTTCCACCAAGGCGCGTTCGGAAAGGAACACATCCTGGTTCACGCCGAGCAGCGCCAAATCCTCGCGGATCGCGATCATCATCATGGCAACGGCACGTTCGCGCGCGAGATCGAGCCAGGCGCGATCCACGAACCAGCCATTCTCCAGTGCGCTGGCCACACCCGCCACGCTTTGTGCCGCACTCGGCGCACCTTCAATGCGTTGTGGTGCCAGGCTCGCGCCATGATGCTCGGCCAAGGCCTCGCCCACCGCCACCAGGTAATCGCCGCGATATTGCAAAGTCACGCCAAAGCGGCGTTCCACCTGTTCGGCGGTCCATTCCTCAAGATTGGGCTCAATGACGCGTAAATAACGCCAATAGGCCGCCCAACCCAAGGCGGCGACCTGCGCCCCCGCGTCATTCACATAATATTCCTTCGTGACGGCAAAGCCTGCCTTGCCCAGCAGATTGGCCAAAGCATCGCCCACCACCGCGCCGCGACAATGCCCGACATGCATCGGCCCCGTTGGATTGGCCGAGACATATTCGACATTGACGCGCCGCCCCGCGCCAATGGCGCTATCGCCGTAAGCCTCTCCGGCACCCAGCATCGCCGTGATCTGCCCCGCCAGATAGCTTTCCTTGAGCCGCAAATTGACGAATCCCGGCCCCGCCGCTTCGGCCTTTTCCACCATGGGCAGCGCTGTAAGTTTCTCGACAAGTGCGGCGGCAATCTTCGCCGGTGGCAGGCGCGCGGGCTTGGCGATCACCAAGGCGGCATTGGTCGCCATATCGCCATGCGCAGCATCACGCGGCGGTTCCACCTGCACGCGCGCCAACAGATCGGCGGGCAATTCAGGATAAAGTGCGGTCAGCACCGCGCGCACCTGTTCCGCCATGGCGGTGAAAATATTTTGGGTCATGGAAATCTCAGCCTGAAATATCGGGGTCGGTCATGCGCCGGTGTTCTTCCAGCGCGAAGCGGTCTGTCATGCCGGCGATATAATCGCAAACCACCAGCGCGGCCTGGGCGGACCCGGCCTCTCCGGCGCGGGCGCGCCAGAGCGGCGGCAGCATGGCCGGCCCGCCATGCAGCAGGCTGAACAGCACCTGCACCACGCGCTTGGATTTCGCCATGGTGCGGTTGACGCGCCAATGCCGATACATGCGCTGGAACAGGAATTCCCGAATGGCAAGGTTCGCGCGCGCCATGTCGTCAGAAAACACCACCATGGGCCGATCAGCGGCGCGAATATCGGCCACCGTCGCGGGTTTCAGCGCAGAAAGGCGGCGCGATGCCTCGGCGGCGACATCGCCCACCATCCGGTTGATCACGCGGCGGATCATCTCGGGCGCCAGACGCTCCATGGGCGCATCGGGCGCTGCCTCACGCGCAGCGGCCAGCGCCTCCCCAATCACCGGCAAAGCGCCCACTTCTTCCAGAGTGAACAACCCCGCGCGCAGCCCATCATCCAGATCGTGGTTGTTATAGGCGATGTCATCGGCAATGGCGGCGATTTGCGCTTCGGCTGACGCATAGCTGGTCAGATCAAGCGCATGGCGCGCATCATATTCCGCGATATAGGGGGATGGCCTCCGCAAGGGGCCGTTATGCTTGGCGAGCCCTTCCAGCGTTTCCCAGGTCAGGTTCAGACCATCAAACCCAGCATAGCGCGCTTCCAGATGCGTCACGACACGCAAGGACTGCGCGTTATGGTCAAACCCGCCATAGGGCTTCATCGCGGCATTCAGCGCATCTTCACCGGCATGGCCGAAGGGCGGATGGCCCAGATCATGCGCCAGCGCCAAGGCCTCGGCCAAATCCTCATCCAGGCGCAAAAGCCGCGCGATGGACCGCGCGATTTGCGCGACCTCGATCGAATGCGTCAGGCGCGTGCGGAAATGATCGCCCTCGTGGTAGATGAACACCTGTGTCTTGTATTGCAGGCGCCTGAAGGCAGTCGCATGGATGATGCGGTCCCGGTCCCGCTGAAAGGGTGACCGCGCATCAGCGCCCGGCTCAGGATAAAGCCGCCCACGAGAGCTCTCCGGCAGCACCGCATAGGGGGCAAGGTTCATGCAGCCCCCTGCCCTTCGGGCTCAATTGTCGCGGTTCTGGCTGGGGCTTGCATGGAAATCGTGGTTTTCCGTCAAAAATCGCGTGGCGAAGCGCTGTAACACCCGCTGCATAGGCCCCGCAATCTTTGGTGATTGGAAGCGGCGCGCAAAATGCCTATGTTCAAAGGGTAAGGAGTCCAGACCATGCCGGATGGCAGCACCACCCCCGCCAGTTTTCGTGTCACCGCCCGCGCTCAGGCGCAGGTGGCCGATATCGCCGCGCGTGAAGGCCGGCCCGATGCGGGGCTCCGGCTTGCCGTGGAAGCGGGCGGCTGTTCCGGCTTTCAATATAAATTCGGCCTGGAAGATGCCCCCGCCGCCGATGATCTGGTGATTGGCGAAGGCAAGGGACGGGTTTTCATTGATCCCGTTTCGCTCGACCTACTGGCGGGCGCTGAATTGGACTGGGCGGAAGCGCTGATTGGCGCGCATTTCGCGATCAATAATCCACAGGCGAGTTCCGGCTGCGGCTGCGGTTCTTCCTTCGCGCTCGGCTGATCCCCTGCTCAGGCTTTGCACCTTCAACGTCAATTCCATCCGCGCGCGCGCGGCCCATGTCGCGCGCTTTCTGGAACGCCAAAAGCCTGATCTGGTTTTTTTGCAGGAAACCCGCTGCACGGCGGAACAAGTCCCGGCGATGGAATTCGCGGGCCTTGGCTACAGGACCCATGCGGTAGGCCAGGCCGGCGGGCGCAATGGCGTCGCCGTGATCGCGCGCATCCCGTTTGAGGTTCTGGCCGAGGCGCTCCCCGGCGATGCCGAAGATAGCCAGGCCCGCTACATAGAAGTGGCGGCGGCGGGCATCCGCGCGGCGGGGATTTATTTGCCCAATGGCAATTCCGGCGGCGATGCCGGCTTTGCCTATAAGCTTGCCTGGATGGATCGGCTGCGCGGCGTGGTGCAGGCCCGCCTTGACGCTTTCGAACCCTTTGTAGTGCTGGGGGATTATAATGTTTGCCCGACCGAGGCTGATCTTGCCCCCGGCGCGCTGCCAGCCACCGATGCGCTGGTGCATCCCGAAAGCCGCGCCAGATTACGCGCGCTATTGCATCTGGGCATGACAGATGCGCTGCGCGCGCTGCATCCCAATGAGACGCTCTACACCTATTGGGATTACGGCCCGGCCTTTGAAGCCAATCGCGGCCTGCGTATAGATCATGCGCTGCTCAGCCCCGAATTGGCCGAGCGTCTCGAAGCCTGTGAGGTAGATACCACCCCGCGTGCCGAGGCGCAGCCCTCAGACCATACGCCGCTGATCGTGACGCTACGGGATGCCTAAAGCCTAACGCAGAGTCCGCCCTGGCCCGGCAGCGGCAACCACCACCGGCCGGCTCAGGGCTCGGATTGGCGCGGCGCGATAGGCATCAAGCCCCCGCCCCGGTGAGCCTTCCGCACCGAAACCGCGACCATTGCCGCCGGGTAGGGGAATGATCTGCGCGCGTTCCGCCCGGTTGCTGAGCGAAATCCCGCCGGCACTCGCCAGCGCCACACTGCCCCAGCCGGCACGCAGCCGCGCCAGCGCCATGGCCTCTGCCGAGCTATCGCCGGCATTGCG
>JBIIIE010000139.1:0-7053 GCA_044235135.1 Roseomonas sp.
CTTTGCGCCGGCTTTGCGTGGGGCGCACTGCGATCATCGCAACCCATGCCAAGGCCGCGCGATCCTATTTCGGCCAAAGGCTGGAAATCGCGGATGGGCGCGCCCAGGGCAGCCGCTTGGCAGGGAATGACTAGGCCATGACCGCTGATCTTTTCCGCGTGCTGAGGCTATGGCTGGAACGCTCCGGCTGGTTGGTGGCGGGGATTATCGTGACGGTGATCTCAGCGCTGGCCGGCGTTGCCTTGCTGGCCTTCGCGGGCAAGCTGGTGGCGGCATCGGTGGGTGGGGCGGAAAGTGCCGCGCTTGCCGCGGCAGGCGTGATTGCGCTGCTTTGGCTGCGGCCCTTGATCCTGCTGCGCCCGATCATGCGCTATCTGGAACGGCTGGCCACACATGAGGCAACCTTCCGCGCCTTGGCCGATATGCGCGTGTGGTTTTTTGGGCGCCTGGCCGAGCGTTTGCCAACCGGGCTTGGCTTGCGCCGCGCGGGGGATTTGCTTGGCCGCCTGGTGGCGGATGTGGAAACGCTAGATGGGCTTTATCTGCGCGCGCTGGTGCCGGCGGCGGCTTCCATCGCCGTGGTGTTGGCGATTGCGCTGATCCTGGGTGCGGCGGACCCATGGCTTGCGGCGCTGGTGGCCCTGCCGCTGACGGCGGCCTTGGTGCTGCCCTTGCTGCTGGCGCCCGATGCGGCACGCGCGGCGGAGGCAACATCCCTCGCCCAAGGGGCGCTGCGTGCCGCAACCATTGATCCGCTGACGGGCATTGAAGACACGCTTGCGGCGAATGGCGAAAAGCGCGCTTTGGCGCGCGTGGCCGAGGAGGATCGGGCGCTTTCCGGCGCTCAGCGCGCCTTGGCGCGGCGCGCGGCCTGGGGCGGGGCGGCGGGCGCCTTGCTCACGCAAGTGGCGCTTTTGGCCGCGCTGGCTTGGACAATGTTGGCCGGCCAGCCTGGCATGGCGGCGGGCGTGCTGGCGGTTTTCCTTGCCATCGCGGCGGCTGAGGCGCTTGGGCTCATGCCGCGCGCTGGGGCCGCCGTGGCAGCGGCAGCAGCGGGCGCGCGGCGCCTGTTTGAAGCCGCCGATGCGGCGGAACCCGTGCCTGATCCCGTAGCCGCCAGCACCATACCCTCGGGCCATGCGCTTTCCTTGCGTGGCGTCGTGTTTGCCTGGGCGCCGGATCGCCCGCTTGTTTTTGATGGGCTTGATCTGGATGTGCCGGAAGGCGCGCGCATCGCCCTGCTCGGGCCTTCAGGCACGGGTAAATCCACACTTGCGGCGCTGCTGCTGAAATTCGCCGCCCCTCAGCAGGGCAGCATTACGCTTGGCGGCGTTGATATCGCGACCCTGCCGGCGGCCGTGCTGCGGGATCGCATTGCCTGGCTCACGCAGGATGCGCGATTGTTTGATGACAGTATCGCCGCCAATTTGCGCCTTGCCGCGCCGGATGCCGATGATGCCGCGCTCTGGCGCGCGCTGGACCGTGCACGCATTGGCGATGTGGTGCGCGCCTTGCCCGATGGGCTTGAAACCCAATGCGGCGAAGCAGGCGCGCGGTTTTCCGGTGGTCAGGCGCGCCGCATTGCCCTGGCGCGCGCGCTGCTATCGCCCGCGCCAGTGCTGATTTTGGATGAACCCGCCGCAGGGCTGGATGCCGCGACGGAACGCGCCTTCATGGAAACGCTGGATGAAGCCACAGCGGGGCGCAGCGTGATCTTGATCCTGCACCGCCTGACCGGGGTGGAACGGCCAAGCCGTATTCTTCGTCTGGCCAGTGGGAAAGCCATTGCAGCCACGGGCTGAAAGCCACAAAGGCCCTGACCGGGATGGCCCGGCCAAGGCCATTACGCCCAAGCCCTAATTGGGCTTTCCCCGCCCATCGCCCCCCATGATCGCAATGCGCTTGATGCTATGCTTGGCTTCAGGCGGACGCGGCAAGGTCACGGTCAGGATGCCATTTTCGAAACGTGCCGTGACCTTCGCCGGATCAGGCGCGAAGGGCAGGCGGAAGGAACGATGAAACGCACCATAGCTCCGTTCGGAAAGATGCAGACCTTCCTTTTCCTCGACCTTTTCGGATTTCTTTTCGCCAGCAAGTGTCAGCAAATCATCATCCACGGTCAGTTCAACATCCCTTTCCGTCATGCCGGGCAATTCCGCGGTGACCATGATTTCCGCCTCAGTCTCTCGCACTTCCAGGGATGGTGCGAAGGAAGGTTCCGCAAGGCTTGCCCGGAAGGATGGAAAACCGCGAAACACCTCATCAAACACGCGATTCACTTCGCGATGCAGCGTGCCCAGCGGGTCACGAGCCGATTCACGCGCTGTTACAGGCGATGTTGCCATGTTTTGGATCCCTTGTTGGAAAACCGCATCCCGGTCCTGATGCCGGCGCGGGACGGTCTTCTAGCAAAAGCGGAGATGCGCGTGTGAATCATCACTCCGTGAATGCAAAACCAATTGATGCACGAAAATTCCACCACCCATTCATGACCACGAAGGATGAGGGCCGTGCATTGATGCGCTTTCCAATATCAGCGCCGCCGAAGTGGCGATGTTTTTGAATGAGGCGGCAGCATCTGAATTTCCCTTGCGTGCGATTGGCTTCCCGGATCGTGAGCCCTTCATGAACCCCGATGTTGCGGCAAGGCTGGCAGACACGCTGCGGCGCGCGTTTCGCAACCCTTGGCATGCCGGTGGATATGACTGATCCGGTGGCGCTGCCCCATCGGCATTGTGCCAGATTTTTCGTTTTTGGCAGGGCCGTTTCTTCCCGCTTACGCGCTGACAATTGACGCGGCGCGTCAGGCGGGCGACCAAAGGGAAACGCCGAATCGGAACCCTTTGTGACTGGCCGCTGCCCGCATGAATGCCATGCATGATGCCCCGCGCGAAACCCTGCGCCGCGTCTTCGGCTATGGCGCCTTTCGCGGTCGTCAGGAAGACGTCATTCGCCATGTGACGGCGGGTGGTTCCGGTCTGGTGCTGATGCCAACCGGCGGCGGCAAGAGCCTTTGTTTCCAGGTGCCGGCGCTGTGCCGCCCGGGGATTGGCGTTGTTGTCTCGCCATTGATTGCGCTGATGGAAGACCAGGTGGCAGCACTCCGCCAGCAAGGTGTCGCCGCTTCTGCGTTGCATTCCGACCTGCCGGGCGATGAGGCGCGCGCGGTCCTGCGCGATTTGCACCAGGGCGCCTTGAAGCTGCTTTACATCTCACCAGAGCGCTTGACGCTTGAGACGATGCAGGCGCGGCTCGATGGCCTGGATATTGCGCTGTTTGCAGTGGATGAGGCGCATTGCGTCAGCCAATGGGGCCATCACTTTCGCCCGGAATATCGCGGCCTTGGCATATTGGGCTCCCGCTTTCCGCATGTGCCGCGCGTGGCACTGACGGCAACAGCCGATCCGCGCACAGTGGAAGATATCCGACTGCAATTGGGTTTGCAGGAAGCGCCGGTATTTCGTGCTTCCTTCGATCGGCCCAATATCCTGATCGAAGCCGCACCGCGCGAGAATGAACGGGGCCAAATCCGCGCCCTGATCCGGGAAGCGGGTGGCACCGGCATCATCTATTGCGGCAGCCGAGCCAAGACCGAAAGCACCGCCGCCTGGCTGCGTGATGATGGGCTGGAAGCGATTTCCTTCCATGCCGGCATGGAAGCCAGCGCCAAGCGAGAAGCGCATCGGCGCTTTTCGCGCGGTGAGCAGATGGTGATGACCGCGACCATCGCCTTCGGCATGGGGATAGACCGGCCTGATCTCCGCTGGGTTGCGCATCTCGATCTGCCGCGGTCGCCGGAAAGCTGGTATCAGGAAATCGGTCGCGCCGGGCGTGATGGGCTGCCGGCGCGCGCCCTGTTGCTTTATGGCGCGGGCGATATCGCGCTGGCGCGCCACCGCATTGCTGAAAGCCCCGCTGGCGAGGAACAGAAGCGCGTGGAGCGCGCGCGGCTTGAAGCCATGGTGGGCATTGCGGAAGCGGCGACCTGCCGCCGCGCGCTATTGCTGCGATGTTTTGGCGAAGAACCGGAACGCGAAGCCTGCGGGCATTGCGATATTTGCCTGAGGCCGCCCAGGCTTTTTGATGGCACCATCGCCGCGCAGAAGATGATTTCCGCCGTGCTGCGCACCGGTCAGCGCTTTGGTGTGATGCATGTTGTCGATGTGCTGCGCGGGCGGCTCACGGATAAGGTCGCGCAATTCGCCCATGACAAGCTGCCGACCTTCGGTGTGGGCAAGGATCTGCCCGATACCGCCTGGCGCGGCGTGGCACGGCAATTGGTGGGCCGTGGCGCCTTGGATGTGGCGGTGGAGAACCACGGAGAGCTTGTGGCCACCGAAGCCGCGCGGCCCATTCTGCGTGGTGAGGATGTGGTGATGCTGCGTGAAGATGTTTTGCAGGCCGGCAAGAAAGCGCAAGCCACGCGCAAGTCGCCTGATGTGCCGGGCATTGGTTCCGACGATCCGGTGTTTGAGGCGCTGCGCAGCTGGCGACGCGCCATTGCGCAGGCGCAATCCGTGCCGGCCTATGTGGTGGCGGATGATCGGACCCTGGCCGGGCTTGCCGCGCGGCGCCCTGCAAACACCGATGAATTGCTGGAAGTGCCTGGCATGGGGCGTTCGCGCGTGGAACGTTATGGCGCCGATATTCTCCGCATCATTGGCGAAGCCGCGCGGCAACCATAACGCGGTGCAGGCTTCACTGGCGCGCAACCTCCACCAGAAGCCCATTTTCCATGCGCAGCACCCTGTCATGAAGCTGCGTGACGGCGGGGCGATGGGCGATGGAAAGCATTGTCAGGCCTGGCAGGGAGCGCTTCAGCGTTTTGTGCAATTCCTGTTCTGCTTCCGGATCAAGGCTGGCTGTTGCCTCATCCAGGAACAACCAATCCGGGCGCAGCAGAAAGGCACGCGCGAAGGAAAGCCTTTGCTGTTCGCCGCCGGAAAGCCTTTGGCCCCAGCTATCGCTATCGGCAAGGCGTGGCGCAAGATGCCCAAGGCCCGCGGCTTGCAGCGCCGCCGTGACCTCGGCATCGCTGAACTGTGCTTCGTTTTCAGGATAGCAAACGGCGCGCCGCAATGTGCCAAGTGGCAGATAGGGGCGCTGCGGCAGAAACAGCACGCGCGCATCCTTGGGCAGGGAAATCTCTCCATCACCGAAGGGCCAGATTCCCGCGATGGCACGAAACAAGGTGGATTTGCCGGAACCCGATGGGCCATTGATCACCACCGCCTCACCAGGCGATATGTCCAGCTGCGCGCCGGTGACCAAGACACGCCCATCGGGCAGCCTGAGCGTCACATCCCGGATGGCGAGGCCCTCCGCCATGCCAATGCGCGCCTTCGGACCTGCATCAGCCTCACGCGCTTTCGCCACCGCTTGAGTGAAACCCGTAAGGCGTTGCACGGTTGCGCGCCATTCCGTAAGTTTCGCGTAATTATCTACGAACCAGGAAAGTGATCCCTGCACCTGGCCAAAGGCGCTGCTGGTTTGAATCAATCCACCCAGCGGCATGCGCCCCGCGAAATAGGCCGGTGCTGCAACCACAATCGGAAAAATGGAGGCCACCTGCGCATAGCCTGCGGTGAAGAAGGTCAGGCGCTTGGTCGCGCGCATGATGTCCCACCAATTCACCAGCAGCTTGCCAAACCGCTCGGTCAGGCCACGCTTCTCATCCGCCTCACCATTATAAAGTGCGATGCCTTCGGTATTTTCGCGTAGCCGCACCAGCGCGAAACGGAAATCCGCTTCCAGCCTTTGCAGTGAAAAATTGAGCGCGATGAGCGGTCGCCCGATCACATGGGCAAGCCAGGTGCCAAGCAGCGCATAAATCAGCGCGACCCAAACCATATAGCCCGGTATTTCCACACCAAGGACCGTAATGGCGCCAGAGAGCGACCATAGTACGAGAATGAAGGACCCAAGTGTCACAATCGAATTGAGCAGCCCGATGCCAAGCGAAAGCGTATCTTCCACAAAAAGTCTTGCATCATCGGCAATGCGTTGATCGGGGTTATCGGTGGTGGGATCGGTCAGCGCCATGTGGTAATAGGCGCGATCCGCCAGCCATTGCGTAAGATAAACATCTGTCAGCCAACGCCGCCAGCGCATTTGCAAGGCCTGGCGCAGATATAGCTGATACACGGCAATCAGGATGTAAAGTGCCGCCACAAGCACGAAGCCCGGCAAATACCCTTCCGCTTCCGTATAATGCCAGGTGAAAAGCAGTGCGCTGAAGCCATCCCAATCCTTGGTCTCAAGCGTATTGTAGAAGGCGCGTTGCCAGAAAGTGAGCAGCACCGTCATGCCGACCAATGACAGATTAAGCGCAATCACCACTGCCAGTAGCAGCCGCGCACGCCAGCGCTCCTCACTCCGCCAATAAGGTGCGATCAGCGCCCATGCCTCGGCGATGAAGGTGACAATCCAGCGCATCGGCTGCGTCTAACCGGCGCGCAGCGCAGCTTCCAGCGCTTCAAGCCAAGCCAACACACGAGCACGATTGACCCCAAGATCAGAATAGCCAATCAGGCTGCGTGAATAGAGCCAAAGCCCCGTGCCACCTTCAACCGGCGCCGCTTTGGCCACCACAATGTCCGGGTAATTCATGAGCGCGCTGCGCACGACCCATTGCGCCTGGTTGCGCGCCGGAAAACGCGCGAGCGGATAGGTGCGCGCCATGCCGGCAGCGACACGATCCAAAGCAGCCATCACCGCTTCCGGTGAAGCGGGCAGCGGGTCCCGCTGCAAATGCCCCTGACCAGGTGCGACACTTGGCGTCAGCAGGCAGGTATTGGGCGAAGCCGGCAATTGCAGTGTTGCGAAATCGAGCGGCGCGGGGGCCGGAATACCAGCCGCACCACGGGAGAAAAGCGCAGAGATCATGATGTGGCCCTCAAGCGAATGACACCGCGCATGTCATCGGGGTTGATGGGTTTACCCTTGCGCAGGATTTCGATCTTGCCCTGGCGCGCCAAATCAGCCGCGACCTTACGCACCGCCCCCAGCAAGGGACGCCAATTCTCGGTGGACACAGCGCGCGCTACATCGGTT
>JBIIIE010000156.1:0-6533 GCA_044235135.1 Roseomonas sp.
GAACAAGCCGCGCCTGTTGGGTTGTTCGGGAAATTGATCATCACCCATTTGGTCTTGGGCGTGATGGCCGCATCCAAATCCTCGGGCCGCAGCTTGAAGCCGTTATTCTGCGGGCAATTGATGGTGACCGGCACACCGCCCGCAACCTTCGCCATCTCCGCATAGGAAACCCAGAAGGGGGCTGGGATCAGCACCTCATCGCCTGGATCAACCGTCGCCATGAAGGCGTTGAAGATGCTCTGCTTGCCACCATTGGTGACCATGATCTCATCCAAGGCGTAATCCAGATTATTGTCGCGCTTGAATTTCCGCTGCACCGCTTCCTTGAGCCGCCTGGTGCCATCCTGCGGCGGGTATTTGGTATCGCCCGCAAGCGCGGCCTGATGCGCCGCTTCAATGGCATGCGGTGGAGAAGGAAAATCGGGCTCCCCGGATGCCAGGCTGATCACCTTGATGCCCTGCGCCGCCAATTCCCGCGCCTTGATCGTCATGATCACGGAAGCGGAGATGGAAACGCGGTTCAATCTTTCGGCAAGGGCGGGCATCGAGAAGCATTCCTATTTGAAGAAAGGGATAGATTACGGCGCTACTGCGGCTTAGCCAAGCGGCGCGGGTCTTTCCAGCAAAAGGTCGAAATCCTGTTCGCCCGTTTTGCCAAAACCTTGCCGCTGCCAGAAGCCCAAGGCGGCGCTTCCCTTCAGCACCTCGATCCTGACGGGCAAACCGGGATATTGCCTCGTCACTTGCGCAAATACCGCCGCACCTAGCCCGCGTCCCTGAAATTCGGGCTGCACGTAGAAGGCATGGATATGAAGATGACCGGGGCGCGGCTCGGCACCGATGCACCCAATGCATTCCCCAGCGACCTCAATCGCCGAAAGCGTCGCGGGGTCGAAAATCGCTCGAAACCGCTCGCGCCGAAGTTCCGGCCTGAAGCGGCCAAGCCGTTCGAGATCCGCGCGTAGAACGCGGATGCTCAGCAACAGTAAAGGTTCGAAATCCGCCTCCGAAACGGGGCGCAGGCGGAAATCCGGTCTCACTTCATGCCAGCGCAGAATTTCTGGATGCGCGTGCAGGCTTCACGCAAAGCTTCATCCGATGTCGCATAGGAAATGCGGAAATGCCCCGGGCTCAAGAAGGCCGCGCCATGCACGGTGGCCACACCGGTTTCTTCCAGCAGCGCGATGGTGAAATCCTCATCGGTTTCAATCTTCTTGCCGCCGGCCGTGGTCTTGCCAATGCAACCCCGCATGTCCGGAAACACGTAGAACGCGCCTTCCGGCTTATGGCAGCGCAAGCCAGGCGCGGCGTTCAGCATATCCACCACCATATTGCGCCGGCGTTCATAGACCTTGCGCATATCCTCAATGCTTTCCTGCGGCCCGGTCAGCGCTTCCACCGCCGCTGCCTGAGACACGGAAGACGTATTGGACGTGGATTGGCTTTGCAGCTTATCCATCGCCTTGATCAAGGAGATCGGCGCGCCGGCAAAACCGATGCGCCAGCCGGTCATCGCATAGGCCTTGGAACAGCCATTCATGGTGACCGTGCGGTCCTTGAGCCGCGGCTCCACTTCCAAAACCGTCGCCGGCTTGAAGCCATCATAGGCCAGCTTTTCGTAGATATCATCGGTGAAGACCCAAACATGCGGATGGCGCATCAGCACATCCGTCAGCGCCTTCAATTCCGCCGCGTTGTAAGCCGCCCCGGTCGGGTTGCAGGGGTTGTTCAGGATCAGCCATTTGGTCTTCGGCGTGATCGCCGCTTCCAATTGCTCACCGGTCATTTTGAAGCCGGAATTCTGGCCGCATTGCACAATCACCGGCGTGCCTTCCGCCAGCGCCACGATATCCGGGTAGGAAACCCAGCACGGCGCGGGGATGATCGCCTCATCACCCGGATTGATGGTGGCGACCAGCGCGTCAAAAATCACCTGCTTGCCGCCGGTCGCGACCAGGATTTCCTCGGGCGTATATTCAATGCCGGAATCGCGCTTGAACTTGGTGCAAATCGCCTTGCGGAGTTCAGCCGTGCCGGCGACATCCGTGTATTTCGTCTCACCGCGTTCAATCGCTGCAATCGCCGCGTCCTTCACATTGCGCGGCGTATCAAAATCCGGCTCGCCAGAGGACAGGCCAATGATATCCTTGCCCGCGGCCTTCAGCGCGCGCGCCTTGGCGGTCATGGCGATGGTGAGGGATGGCGAAATACGATCGAGACGATCAGCGATGAGCTTCATGGGTCAGGGAACCTTTGCGGAAGACGCGGCAAACTAATCCCGCGCCCCCGCTGCATCAACCCGGGGATGCCTAAAAAAGCCGCAACGGCCTGAGGCCCTTATAGGTGAAGCCCTGCTCGCCCAAGCATTTGGCGCGGGCTTCCTGGCGGATCGGGATATTCACATCCACCCAATCATAGATCGGCGGGCGCAGCCGAGGCGGGCGGCGGGTGCAGCGCGTCACGCCATTGGGGCTGGTCCAGCAATGGGTCTCACCTGGTTCCCAATAGGCGGGCTGAACCTGCATCCAGACCATGGCGGGCCTGATCTGCTCGGCTGCCTGGGCGGTGCAGGCGGCTTGCGCCGCGTCCGAATCGGCTTCCGTCGCTCCGGGCTTTTCCCAGCGCTCAGCGCAGGCGGCCAGCAGCACGGCAAGGGCAAGGGGCAAAACGCGCATGGCGCTTTATAGCGCCAAAGCCAGGGCCGAATCATGGCGGAACTTCATGCCCTTTGGCGGCCCAATAGCCAAAGCGCCAAGGCCAGCATGCTGCCCACCACCAGCACTACCAAGGCGCCCAGCGCATTCACCTCGGGCGTCAGCCCCAGGCGCAGCATGGAAAACAGCGCGATCGGCAAGGTGGTCCCGGCAGGGCCAGAGACGAAGGAAGCGATCACCACATCATCCAGTGACAGCGTAAAGGCCAGCAACCAGCCTGCCACCAGGGCCGGCGCGATCAAAGGCAGGGTGATGGTCCGAAAGGCCACCAAGGGTGTCGCGCCCAAATCCATCGCGGCTTCTTCCAGGCTGCGCTCGGCCTCGGCCAGCCGTGCCTGCACCACCACAGCGACATAGGCAGCGCCAAAGCCGGCATGGGCCAGCAGGATCGTGAAGGCGCCGCGCCCGGCGGGCCAGCCGATCAGCCCTTCCAGGGCGACGAAAAGCAGTAAAAGCGACAGCCCGATCACCACTTCCGGCAGCACGAGTGGCGCGCCGATCAGGGCGCCAAACAACGCCCTCCCCCAAAAAGCGCCAAACCGCGCCAGGGCAAAAGCGATCCCGCCGCCCGCCAATACCGCCAGCGTCGCGGCAGCGGCAGCGATGCGAAGCGAAAGCCAAGCGGCTTCCAGCAGTCTTTCATTGGCGGCCAGCACGCCAAACCAGCGCAGCGAAAACCCGCCCCATTGGAAGGGGATGCGATCCGCGCTGAAGGCAAAGCCCACCAGCAGCAGGATGGGCAACCACAGGAACAGGAAGCCCGCCAGCATCACCGCGCGCACGAACCCGCCCGGCTTCATGCCCCTGCTCCCAGTCTTTGGAACCAACGGATCGGCAGGATCAGCAGCGCAAGCAAAGCGATCGCCAGCGCCGCCGCCAAGGGCCAATCGCGGTTCTGAAAAAATTCCTGCCATAGCACCCGGCCAATCACCTGCGCCTCGGGCGGGCCGAGCAATTCGGGAATGACGAATTCCCCCGCCGCCGGGATAAAGACCAGCAGAAACCCCGCTGCGGCTGCCGGTAATGTCAGCGGCAGGGTGACGCTGAAAAACACCCGCGCCGGTCGCGCGCCAAGATCAGCCGCTGCTTCCAACAACGCCGGATCAAGCCGGATCAACGCCGTGAAAATCGGCAGCACCGCGAAGGGCAGATAGGCATGCACCATGCCGGCCAGCATGGCACCTTCGGTATAGAGCAAGGCCAAGGGCGCATCCGTGATCCCGAGGCCACGCAGCAGATGATTGACCAGGCCCTCATCGCGCAACAACCCGATCCAGGCACCGAGACGCAGCAAAAACCCTGTCCAGAAGGGCAGCATCAGCAGCGCGAGCAATGACAAGCGCCAGCGCGGCCGCACGCCCGCCATGCCCAGCGCCATGGGGTAGGCAATGAGCAGACAAAGCCCCGCTGTAGTGGCCGCGACGCGCAATGCCGCGAACAGGGCCTCGGCATAATAGAAATCCTCGACCAGCACGGCGAAGGCAGCGAAGCGCAGCCCAAGCGTGAAAGGCGGCACACCATCGGCGGGTGTGGCGAAGGCCATCACCACCAGAATCAGCACCGGTGCCGCGACCAGCAGCAGCAGCCAGGCCCATAAGGGCGCAAGCAGAATGCCCCGCCGCATCAGGCGAAAAGCGGCACCACCGCGCCCGCCCCCCATGCCACACCAACTAAACTGCCCGGCGCAGGCGGTGGCGCGTCATGCACCACGCGCAGCCGTGCGCCGCCCGGCAGACGAATGATCAGCAGCCAATCATCGCCGCGAAACGCCGCATCTTCCAGAACGCCTGTGATACAAGGCGTTTCATCCACGCCAATCAGCCTGATCTGTTCCGCGCGCAAGACAATCGCAACCGTTTCCGCCGGCAAGCCTGACGCAACCACGCCGCCAGCTTCCGCGCTTTCAAACACGCCATCCCGCGTGCGCCCTTCCAGCACATTCGCAGCACCCAGAAAGCGTGCCACGAAGCGTGTCGCGGGTCGCGCATAAACTTCCTGCGGAGGGCCAATTTGCGCCACGCGCCCGGCTTCCAGCACCGCGATGCGATCAGCAAGCGCAAGCGCTTCCTGCTGGTCATGCGTGACCATGACAAAAGCGGCACCTGTCTTTCGTTGCAGGGCGCGGAGTTCAAGCCCGGTGCGTTCGCGCAAGCCCGCATCCAGCGCCGCCATGGGTTCATCCAGCAACAGCAAGCGCGGGCGCATCACCAGGCTGCGCGCCAGCGCCACGCGCTGCTTCTGCCCGCCGGAAAGCTGCTGCGGCTTGCGCGCTTCCAGCCCTTGCAAGCCCACCAGATCAAGCACTGCCGCAATGCGGCTGCGTCGTTCCTCGCCCGCCACGCCGGCGCGCTTCAAGCCATAGGCGATATTGTCGGCAACATTCATATGCGGAAACAGCGCATAGGATTGAAACATCATATTGATCGGTCGCGCCCAGGGCGGCATCGGCAGCAAATCCTGCCCATCCAACATCAGCGTGCCAGCATCCGGCACCTCAAACCCCGCCAGTACACGCAGCAGCGTTGATTTGCCGGAGCCTGATCCGCCAAGCAGCGCGAAGAACTCGCCAGCATTGATCGCAAGATCAAGCCCGGCGAGGGCGCGCACCGCGCCGAAGCTTTTCTCCAGCGCGTTTGCCTTCAGCACCGGATCAACGGCCCGCCTTGAAGCGCGACCATAACCGGCTGCGTGCGCGTTCTATGTCGCGTGGCGGGGTGCCGGCCACAAAACTTGCCGCCAGCATCGCCTCATCCGGATAGACATTGCGGTCTTCGCGCACAGCGACATCCACTGCGGAAAGCGATGCCGGCACCGCATTCGGATAGCGCACATGATTGGTGATGCCCGCCATCACATCTGGCCGCAGCAGGAAATTGATGAAGTCATGCGCGGCGTCCTTGTTCGGCGCATCGGCGGGGATCGCCAGCATGTCAAACCAAAGCTGCGCACCCTGGCGCGGCGCGACATAGCCAATTTCAACGCCGCGCCCGGCTTCCTTCGCGCGCGCCTGTGCCTGGATCACATCGCCGGAATAGGTCAGCGCCACGCAGGCCTCTCCATTCGCGAGCGCATCCAGAATGGCGCCTGACGGGATAATGGCGCGCACATGCCGGCGAATGCCCATCAGCGCCTGTTCAGCCACGCGCAAATCCTCCAGGGAATGCGCATTGGGATCACGCCCCGCCCAGCGCAGCACGGAAGGCAGCACATCGGTCGCGCTATCCATCACCATAATGCCGCAACGCGCGAGCCGCGCGGCGTTTTCCGGCTTGAACAACACATCAAACCCATCGAGCGCCATGTCAGGCGCCATGGCCCTGATCCGATCCAACCGAAGGCCAAGCCCCACCGTGCCCCATAGATAAATCGCGCCATGGCGATTGCCGGGATCAATCTCCGCCACCCGCGCCATGAGCGTTGGGTCAAGATTGCGCCAATTCGGAAGGCGTGCGCGATCAAGCGGCGCAAGCGCCCCGGCGCGCAGCAACCGCGCGAAGCTTGGTTCACTGGTCGGCACAATCACATCATAGCCCGAACGCCCGGCGGAAAGCTTGCCTTCCAGCGTTTCCAGACTGTCATAGACATCATAGCGCACACGAATGCCGGTCTCCCGCGTGAAGCGCTGCACCGCATAGGGGTCAATGTAATCGGACCAATTATAGACATTCACCAAGCGTTCCTGCGCCACGGCAATGCCGGGCAGCAGCAGGGCAAGAAAGGCAATCAGGCGCAGGATCATGGGCAGGGTTCTCCGCAGGCGATGGCCTTGTTGTAGCGGAAATCGGCGCGATCTTGAGAGACGGAAAATATTTCCCCGAT
>JBIIIE010000140.1:0-7017 GCA_044235135.1 Roseomonas sp.
CATGGCGATATAGACCAGCATGGAAGCCAGCGCCGCACCGGTTTGCCGCGCGGCAGATGGGTCAAGGAAAAGCCGCATCAGATCAGGCATCAGCGATTTGCCGAGCGTATCCGTCAGCCCCACGATGAGTGCCGCGATAAAGGCGCCGCGAATGGAACCAATGCCGCCAATCACAATCACCACAAAGGCCAGGATCAGCACATGATCACCCATGCCGGGCTCAACCGAGAATATCGGCCCCGCCAGCACGCCAGCAAATCCCGCCAGCATGGCACCACAGGCAAAAACCAGCATGAATAGCCGGCGAATATCCACGCCAAGTGCTGAGACCATGGGCGCATTGCTCGCCCCCGCGCGCACCAGCATGCCGATGCGCGTGCGCTCCACCAAAAACCACAAGCCAAGTGCGGTGGCGATGCCAGCGCCAAGCACGGCGATGCGATAAAGCGGATATTGCAGCCCCGGCATCAGCACCACGCCGCCTTCCAGCAGCGCGGGGATGGGCACTTGCAGCGGCGCGGCGCCCCAAATGGCCTTCACCGCCTGATTGAGAAACAGAATCACGCCAAAGGTCGCCAGCACCTGCGACAAATGATCGCGATCATAAAGATGCCGGAAGATCAGCACTTCCAGCAGCAGGCCGAAGATCAGCGCCGCCGGTAATGCCAGCAAAAGCCCAAGCCAGAAGGACCCTGTCGCCGCGGCCAGCACGGCGCCCAGGTATGCCCCCAGCATATACTGCACCCCATGGGCCAGGTTGATGAAATCCATCACGCCAAAAACCAGCGTGAGCCCCGCCGCCACCAGGAAAAGCAGAATGCCAAGTTGCAGGCCGTTCAAGGCCTGCACCAGCAAAAGCTCTATGCTCACTTCTAACTTAGCGCATGCGGCATTCGGCGGCCCAGGGGTCCACGTTGTTCTCAAGCACCTTGCGCACGATCTCTGTCTGGAATTTGCCATCGGGGCGCTTGGCCACCCGCGTCAGCCAGAAATCCTGCACAGGGAAATGGTTCGCGCCGAATTTGAAGTTACCGCGGACAGAGGTGAAATCCGCCGCGCGCAGGCCGGCACGCAGCGCATCCTTATCGGCCAGGCGGCCACCAGCACGGCGAATGGCGGAATCAAGCAGCATGGCGCCATCATAGGCCTGCGCCGCGTAGCTGGCCGGCACGTAATTGAAGGCGGCTTCGAAATCGCTCACGAAGCGGCGATTGGCCGCATTGTCCATATTCGGCGCCCAATTCGATCCCGAAAAGAAGCCAACCGCCGCATCCTGCTGCGCGGGCAGCACGGCTTCATCCACCGTGAAGGTGGACAGGAAGGGAATATGCGCCAAGCCGGCCTGACGATATTGCCGCACCAGATTCACACCAAGCCCGCCCGGCATGAAGGTGAAAATCGCATCCGGCCTGGCGGCGGCGATCTTCGCGAGCTCTGCCGCGAAATCAAGCTGCGTCAGCGGCACATAAACCTCATCCACCACTTCGCCCTTGAAGCGGGATTTGAAGCCGGCCACCGCATCGCGCCCGGCCTGGTAATTCGGCACCAGCACAAAGACGCGCCGATAGCCCTGATCTTCGCAGACCTGGCCGATCACGGCATGCACCTGATCATTATTGTAGGATGTCGCGAAGAAGAAGGGATTGCAGCCACGCCCCGCCAGGGTGGAAGGCCCGGCATTGGTGCTGATCAGGAAGGTATTGGCTTCCGTCACTGGGCGAACGATGGCTTGCAGAATATTGGAGAAAACAACGCCTACGATGAAATCGCAGCGGTCGCGTTCCAGGGCAGTGCGCACCTTGGTTACCGCCACATCGGGGCGCAATTCATCATCAATCATCACGGTCTCAGCAGTCAGGCCACCAAGCCGGCCATTCAGATGGCGCAGCCCCATCAGGAAGCCATCGCGCAACTGGCTGCCGAGCGCCGCTTGCGGGCCGGTTTGCACGGCCACCAGGCCAATCTTCACCCCGCCTGCGGGCTGCGCATGCAGAATGGCGGGCGCTGCCAGCAGGCCCAAAGCGCCACCCATGGCGCCACGACGCGAAATCATGCTCATTTGATGAAGCCTCCCGTTTTTGAAAACTCTCCTGCGCCTTACTGCGCGAAGCCCGGGCGCAAGGCAAGGCGGCGGGCCATATTGCCGGCACGAATCATCAGGGGATGGGCGGGGTCCGTGAAGGGGTCCAGCACGGTGAAGTGGTTGGCGCCGGGCAGGGCTTCAAAACTGCCGCCCCAGCGGGTGGCGAAATCGCGGCTTTGGCGGATGAATTCGTCGCTCTCCGCCCCGCCGACCACGACATGAAGCGCATCAAAAGCCGGCGGTGGCAGCAGGCGCGGCGATAGGGTGGCAATGTCTTGCCCCGTCAGCTTCAGGGCCTTGGCGATGCTGGTGCCGCAGAGCGGCCCCAATTCGAAAACGCCCGAGACGGGCAGTGCCGCCCCGACCATCCCCGCCGGCAGGCCGGGCTGAAAGCCAGGCCAATCGGTCGCGAGCAGAAGGGCGGCAAGCTGCCCGCCGGCGGAATGGCCTGCCGCCAGCAGCCGCCCGCCCAGGCGCCCGTGCAGAAAGGCAGCGGCGCGGCGCATTTGCGCGGCGATCTCCCCCAAGGTCACGGCGGGGCAGAGATCATAGGAAGGCACCGCCACCGCTACGCCTTGGCCCACCAAGCCCCGCGCGCAATGGCTGACAAAACGCCGATCCAGCGCCTGCCAATAGCCGCCATGGATGAACAGTGCCGTCGGCGCGGCCCTGTCATCCGGGGGCAGAAACAGGTCGAGTTTTTCCCTTTCCCCCGCGCCATAGGCCAGATTGAGTTCCGCTCGCACGCCGCTTTCGCGGAAGGCAGCGGCATCGCGCGCCCAGCCGGCGATGATTTCGGCGCTTTCGGGCACGCGGGCCCGATTATTGTATTCCCGTTCTGCGTCCATGGCCTTATCTGCGCATGGGAAAGCCATGACAGGCAAGGCGGGGCGATGCGGGTATATCTGGCGGGGCCGGAGGTGTTTCTGGCGGATCGTGACGACATCGCCGCGGCCAAGAAGGCCATTTGCGCGCAATATGGGATGGTCGGCGTTTTCCCGACTGATCCGGCGCCAGGCGCGCTGCCAGCAGATACCGACTGGATGCGGATTTATCTGGGCAATGAGGCGCATATCCATGGCTGCGATGCGCTGATTGCGAATCTGACACCTTTTCGCGGCGCCTCGGCCGATCCGGGCACGGCTTATGAGCTTGGCTTCATGCGGGCACTTGGGCGGCCCGTGCTGGGTTACAGCAATGCGGCGGGGAATTTCACCACACGTAATTTGGCGTTACTGAGTGGTGCCGTGCATCGCCGCGCATCGGGCATCTGGGAAGATGCCGATGGCATGGAAATAGAGGATTTCGGCCTGACCGATAACCTGATGCTTGATGGCGGCATTGCGGCGGCAGGTGGTGTAATGGTGGTGAACCCGGTTGCAGATGCGGCGCGTTGGCGCGACCTGACGGGCTTTACCCGCTGTGTCGCGCATTTGGCGAAGCTGCGATGAGGGCCGCTGCTTACCGAGTGAAGACACTCTTACGCCCGCCACTGGCGGGCGAGCGCCCGAACGGGCGCCGCCGCTTTTGCGGCGAAGCCAAGCGCGCGGAGGCGCGTGCCGGCGTCTGAGGGCGGATCGTTTACGATAGGCGATGCAATGTCTCAGCTTGCGTCTATCTGCAGGCCTTCCTTCTTGATCACATCTGACCATTTGGTGATTTCGCTGGCGACGAAAGCGCCGAATTGCTGCGCACTGCCAATCATCGGCACGCCGCCCAATTCTGCAAAGCGCTTCACCGTTTCCGGCAGTGCGAGCATCGCCATGACATCGGCATTGATGCTGTTGATGATCTCAGCCGGCATGGCTGCCTGGCCGAAAACACCGAACCAGGTATTCACCTCGTAATTCGCAAGCTCTGGCATGGTTTCGCGCATGGCCGGCACATTGGGCAGCAGCGGGTGGCGTTCCTTGCTGGTGACGGCCAGGGCGCGCACGCGGCCGGACTGGATATGGCCCATGATGCCGGTCAGGTTATCAATCAGGAAGGTGACATTTCCCGCAAGCAATTCAATCTGCGCCGGGGCGGAACCGCGCGTTGGCACATGGATGGCCTGGGCATTCAGCATTTGCAGAAACAGCACCGGCGAAAGATGCGTGGATTGGCCCACACCGGTTGAAACATAGGGGACCTCGCCCGGCTTGGCGCGCAGCATGGCGGCAAGCTCGGCCACATTCTGCGCCGGGACATTATTGTTCACGACCAGCACATTCGGCCCGGCGATGGTGCCGGCGATGGGTGCAATCTGTTCGGGGCGATAGGGAAGGTTGCGGAACAGCGAATAGCCGATGGCTTGCGGGCCGATATTGCCCATGAGCAGCGTGAGGCCGTCGGGGCGCGCGCGCACCATTTCAACGGTGCCGATGGTGCCGCCTGCGCCGGTGCGGTTTTCGACAACCACCGGCGTGCCCCAGCGCGGTTGCAGAAACTGAGCAAGCAACCGGCCCATGATATCCGTGGTGCCACCAGCGGCAGCCGGCACGATGATGCGCACCTGGCCGGATGGGCGCCAGGATTGTGCGCGGGCAATGGCGGGCGCGGCGAGCAGCGGCAAGGCAAGCGCGGCGCGGCGTGAAAGATTGGTCATGTGATGCTCCCTGAAATTCTTGTGCTCATCATGGCGTCGAAAGTGGTTTTCGGGAAGGCTTCACCCCTGGCGTAGCGCTGCCATCACGCGGGCGAGCCCGGCTTCCCAGGGCGGCAGCGCCACGCCGAATGTGCGAAGAAGCTTGCCAGTATCCAGCCGGCCATCAGCGGGGCGCTTGGCCTTGGTGGGGTAATCGGCGGTGGTGATGGCATGGACCTTGGGCCGCGGCGCGCCATGACGGGCGGCTGCGGTGAAAATTGCCTCGGCAAAGCCGTGCCAATTGGTGAAGCCGCCGCCGGTGGCGTGATAGGTGCCGGCGAAATCATCGCGCCAGCCGTGATCGCGGATGCGCACCAGAATGGCGGCAATGGCATCGGCCAGATCGGGCGCAGCAGTCGGGCTGCCCCATTGATCCGCGACCACGCGGAGTTCCGGGCGTTGTTCGCCAAGGGCGAGCATGGTGCGGAGAAAATTCCGGCCCATGGGGGCGAAGACCCAAGCGGTGCGGAGCACGATGCAGCGCGGATTTGCCGCCTGTGCCGCCCATTCCCCGGCAAGCTTGGTGCGGCCATAGGCGCCGAGCGGATTGGGCACATCGCTTTCCAGATAAGGCGCGCCCTTCAGGCCATCATAGACATAATCAGTGGAAATTTGGATGATCGGAATGTCGGCATCGCGCGAAAGCTGCCCTAGCAGGGCGGGGCCAAGCGCATTGGTGCGGAAGGCGCCCGCTTCATCATCTTCCGCCGCATCCACCGCCGTCCAGGCGGCGCAATTCACCACCACATCGGGCTTCAAGGCATTGAAGGCGGCAATCACGCTTTCCGGCTGATCAAATTCAAATTCCGGCTGGCCGACCAGCAGCGCTTCAAAACCCCGCGCCGGCAGGGCGGCTTCCAGCGCTGTCGCCAATTGCCCACCCCGACCAGTGACGAGGATGCAGCGCATCACCAGGACCCTTTCGGGAAGGGTGGCGGAATATCTGCCAGTTTCGGTGCCTTGCGGTCCTTGTCTGACAGGATCGGGTCACTCACCGGCCAATCAATGCCAAGGGCGGGGTCATTCCAGGCGATGGCGGCATCGGCTTCCCGATCATAATAGGCATCAACCTTGTAAAGCACTTCAGTATCTTCTTCGAGCGTCACAAAACCATGCGCAAAGCCCGCGGGAATCCAAAGCTGCTGCCAATTTGCCGCTGATAATTCGGAGGCGACATGCTGGCCAAAGGTCGCGGAGCCTTGGCGAATATCCACCGCGATATCAAAGATCGCGCCGCGCACCACGCGCACCAGCTTGCCTTGAGTTGAAGGCGGGCGTTGGAAATGCAGGCCGCGTAGAACGCCCTTCTGACGCGACAGGGAATGATTATCCTGCACGAAATCAGCGGTAATGCCATGTTCCGCCAGCGCACGACGGGAAAAGACTTCGCTGAAAAAGCCGCGATCATCGCGGAAGCTCGCGGGTTCGATCAGGATCAGATCAGTAATGGCAAGGCGTTGCGCTCTCACGCAAGGCGGCCCTCCGCCAAATCCCTGAGATAATTTCCATAAGCGGTCTTGCCCAAACGATCCGCCTGGGCACGCAGCGCCGCCGCGTCAATGAAGCCCATGCGGAAGGCGATTTCTTCCGGGCAACCCACTTGCAACCCCTGGCGTTCCTGCACCGTCTGCACAAAAAGCGCTGCCTGCAACAGGGAAGCCGGCGTGCCGGCATCAAGCCAGGCGCAACCGCGGCCCAATTGCTCGGCGCGCAGGCTGCCATCCGCAAGATAGACCTTATTCAGGTCAGTGATTTCCAATTCACCGCGCGCGGAGGGCTTCAAATCACGCGCCATTTGCGTCACGCGCTTGTCGTAGAAGTAAAGCCCAATCACGGCCCAATCAGATTTCGGCTTGGCGGGTTTTTCTTCGATGGAAAGCACGCGCCCGGCGGCATCAAATTCCGCGACGCCATAGCGTTCCGGATCGGCCACGCGATACCCAAAGACGGAAGCTTGGCCATTCTGCGCATTCGCAGCGGCGGCCTTCAGGCTTTCCACCAGGCCGTGGCCATAGATGATGTTATCACCCAAAGCCAAGGCGCAGGCTTCGCCGCCGATCCACTCCGCGCCGATATGAAAGGCTTGTGCGATACCATCCGGGCTTGGCTGTTCCGCATAGCTGATGCGAATGCCGAATTGTGCGCCATCACCCAGCAAGCGACGGAATTGCGGCAGATCAGCCGGTGTGGAGATCAGCAGAATATCCTTGATGCCCGCCAGCATCAGTGTGCCCAGCGGGTAATAGACCATGGGCTTGTCATAGACCGGCAGCAATTGCTTGGAAGCCGCCAGTGTCATCGGGTGCAG
>JBIIIE010000141.1:0-7007 GCA_044235135.1 Roseomonas sp.
GCAAACGAATATGGCGGCGCGCGGCTTGCAATTCGGTTTCGGCTTTCTGGACCGTTCAGCCGGCATTCCGATCGGCGAACACATGATCGCCTATACGCCTGCCGATACCTATCGCCGGGCGCTGACAGTCGGGCTTTTGAATACGTTGCGTGTGGCCATTGTCGGCATCGCGCTTTGCACCGTGTTTGGGATTTTGTTGGGCCTCGCACGGCTTTCATCGAACCCGCTGCTGCGCGGCCTGGTGGGCGGGTATATTGAGGTCATTCGCAATACGCCGCTCGTGCTACAGCTTGTGTTTTGGCATGCGGTGCTCCTGCAACTGCCTTCGGTGCGGCAGGCGCTGCATCCTCTGCCTGGGGTGTTTCTGTCCCAGCGCGGCTTGATGATCCCAGGGCTGATGGCGGATACCGCGTTGCTGGTCTTTCTGCTGGCCGCGCTGATTGGCGCCATTGGCTGGTGGCTGCTGCTGCGGCGCGAACGCGCGCGCCAGATCGCAACCGGGGATCGGCGCGCCACGCTTTTGCCGGGGCTGCTCATGCTATTCGGCTTTCCGGCGCTTGGGATGGCTTTGGGTTTCGTGCCGATTGTGGAATGGCCCGAACTCGCGGGCTTTAATTTCGAAGGCGGGTTGGCGCTTTCGCCGGAATTCTTCGCGCTGCTGGTGGGGTTGGTGGTCTATACCTCGGCCTTCATTGCGGAGATTGTGCGTTCGGGCATTCAAAGCGTCCATAAGGGGCAATGGGAAGCGGCGCGCGCCTTGGGCCTGCCGCCGGGGCGCATCATGCGGCTTGTGATCCTGCCGCAGGCGCTGCGCGTCATCATCCCGCCGCTGACATCGCAATATCTGAACCTGACGAAGAATTCCTCACTCGCCATCGTGATCGGCTATCCGGATTTGGTGAGTGTCGCCAATACCTCGATCAATCAGACCGGGCAGGCGATTGAGGTGATTTCGATTTTCATGGCGGTCTATCTGATCATCAGCCTGGTCACCTCAGGCCTGATGAATTGGTATAACGCCAAAGTCGCCCTGTTGAAGGAGCGTTGATCCGATGCAGGCGATGATTTCCACCCAGGCCGCGCCGCGTGGACCAAATTTTGCCGAAAGGGCGCAGGCATTCATCAAGGCCTGTTTCACGGGGCCGCTCAATACGCTGATCACATTGGCGTGCCTGGCAGTGCTTTATTTCGCGGTACCGCCCTTCTGGGCCTGGGCCGTCACGAATGCCACATGGGATGGCAATGCACAGGCCTGTCGTGCTGCGGGCGGTGCCTGCTGGGCCTTTGTGCGGGAGAAATTCTGGTTCTCCATTTTCGGCCTTTATCCCTATGAGGAACGCTGGCGCCCCGCGACCATGATTGTGATCCTGGTGGCCATGGTGCTGCTTTCCACCATCAGGCGCTTTTGGGGCCGCTGGCTTTTGCTCGGCTGGGCCATTGCGGCGCCGGCCATGTGGCTGCTGATGCAGGGCGGCGTGTTTGGGCTGCCCTTTGTGCAGACACGGCAATGGGGCGGGCTCACCATCACCGGCATCATCGCGGTTTATGGGCTGGCGCTTGGTTATCCTCTCGCGATCATGCTGGCGCTTGGCCGGCGCAGTGAATTGAAGCTGGTGCGCTGGTTTTCCACCGCCATCATTGAATGCGTGCGTGGCGTGCCGCTGATCTCACTCCTGTTCATGGCGGCGATCATGCTGCCGCTTTTCATGCCGCAAGGGGTTACGATTGATCGGCTGATGCGCGTGCTGGTTGCCTATACGCTATTCACCGCAGCCTATATGGCGGAAGTGGTGCGGGGCGGGCTGCAAGCCATGCCGCGCGGTCAATATGAAGCGGCGGATGCGATTGGGCTGAGTTTCTGGCAGAAAATGCGGCTGATCATTCTGCCCCAGGCGCTGACCATCACCATCCCGTCCCAGGTCAATACCTTCATCGGACTGTTCAAGGATACCACGCTGGTGGTGGTGATTGGTGTGTTTGATTTCTTCACCACGCTGCGCGCCGCGCTCGGTGATCCGAATTGGCTAGGCTTCCCGACCGAGGCCTATCTTTTCGCGGCCTTTGTCTATTTCGTGCTGTGCTTTGCCATGAGCCGGTATTCGCAATCCCTGGAAAAAACCTTGCGGCCTGAGACACGATAGGGGCGGGTTGGGGCGATCGGCCTCAATTCTCCAATTCGCTGTCCCAATACAAATAATCCCGCCAGCTTTCGTGCAGGTAATTGGGCGGGAAGGACCGGCCATTTTCCTGCAATTCCCAGCTTGTCGGCTGGCGCGGTGTCTGGCGCGGGATCATGGCGCATTCGCGCGGCAGCCTGCTCCCTTTGCGCAAATTGCACGGCCCGCAAGCGGTCACCACATTATCCCATGACGTGCGCCCGCCGCGGGAACGCGGAATCACATGGTCAAAGGTCAAATCCGGCGTGGGATAGCCGCCGCCGCAATACTGGCATTCAAAATGATCGCGCAGAAACACATTGAAGCGCGTAAAGGCAGGGCGGCGCGCGGCGGGGATGAATTCCTTGAGCGCGATCACGCTTGGCAGGCGCAGCGCCAGCGATGGGGAATGCACTTCCACATCATATTCATTCAGCACGGAAACACGGTCCAGAAACACGGCCTTGATGGCATCCTGCCAGGACCAAATGGACAGCGGAAAATAGGAAAGCGGGCGGAAATCCGCGTTCAGGACAAGCGCGGGATAGGCATTCGCCCCCGCGAAGGTACCGCCATCTGGCAAGCCTCGCTCCTTCCAGCGTGGCGCCACAGCATAAGGGGGCTCATTTCGGCGGGAACCCCCAGATGTAGTGGTGCCGCCGCGACTGGAGAATTCATGACATGGGCCGTGCCGCGCCGCAAGCCATCCGGGGCAGGTTTCATCCGGCTGAAACATGCCTGAGGCTGCGCGTCAGCAACGCCGTGCCGGCGGCAAGCCCGGCATCATCCAGCCCATGGCCCAGATCAGGGCGGAGCAGCAGCTCATGCGGCACGGCTTCCGCCTGCAACAGCCGCGCGGCCTGGCGGCTGGCCATGGCGGGCACCACCTCATCCGCTTCGCCATGCACCAGCAAAACAGGCGGGCGGGCGGAGACTTCGGCCGCGAAGCTATCCGGCCCCAAAAGCGCGCCGGAATAGGCCAGAATGCAGGCCGGTGCCGGCACCGCGCCGCGCAGCCCAGCGAAAAGCGCCACCATTGCCCCCTGGCTGAAGCCCATGAGCGCGAGGCGTTCTCCGCCAAGGCCAAGTTCCGCGAGCTTCGCGCGGGTGAAATCGCCAAGGATGCCGGCGGCGTGGCGGAGCCCCGCTTCAAGCCGCGCCGGCGTGCGGTCCATGATGTCGAACCATTGCCGGCCAAAGGGTGCGCCCTGGAAAGGGAAGGGCGCATGGGGGGCCATAAAAAGCGTGTGGGGCAGGGCCTCGGCCCAGACCGGGGCAAGATCAATCAGGTCAAAGCCATCCGCCCCCACGCCATGCAGCAGCAGGACCAGCGAATCGGGCTTGCCACCCGAAGCAGGGCCATATTGCAGAGCTTCCAATGCTGCCATGCGGGATTCTCCCCTTGCTTGCGATGCGCTTCGCCCGCTACCCGGCGGAGGCCATGGATGCAACGCCTGAAATCACCCGCTTCGCGCCGAGCCCGACAGGGTATTTGCATCTGGGCCATGCAAGGGCCGCCTTGTTTGCGTGGCGCCATGCACGCGCAACGGGCGGGCGGTTTCTGCTCAGGATCGAGGATATAGATACCACGCGCTGCCGCCCGGAATATGAAGCCGCGCTATTCGAGGATTTGCACTGGCTGGGACTTGATTGGGATGGCGAAGTGCGCCGGCAATCCGCGCATTTCGCTGATTATCGCAAGGTTTTGGATGGGTTGGGTTCGCGCGGCCTGACCTATCCCTGCTTTTGCACCCGCGCCGATATCGCCCGCGAAGTCGCCGCCGCGGGTGCCGCGCCGCAAGGCCCGGATGGGCCGCTTTATCCGGGGCTTTGCCGAGACCTGCCTCAGGCCGAAGCCGCGCGCCGCATCGCCGCCGACCAGCCCTATGCGCTGCGCCTGCATATGGCGCGCGCGTGTGAGGCGGTGCCCGGACCATTGCAGGCGCATGAGGAAAATGAGGGCTGGCATAGATGCCACCCAGAGGTGTTCGGCGATGTGGTGCTGGGGCGGAAGGATGTGCCGGCATCCTATCACCTTTGCGTCACGCATGATGATGCGCTGCAAGGGATTACGCTCGTGACACGCGGCGATGATCTGAAGCCGGCGACTGATTTGCATCGGCTGATTCAAGCGCTGATGGGCTGGCCTGCACCGCGCTATGCGCATCATCCGCTGATGCGCGATGCCATGGGGCGAAGGCTTGCGAAACGCGATGGCGCGGAAAGCCTGCGGGCATTGCGGGAGAAGGGTATCAGCGCCGCCGAGGTGCGGGCGATGGCGGAGGTGCCTTCAAGCTAAACCTTGGCGGCTGGCAAGCTGCGCTAGAGCATGTTGCGTTCACAAGGGTTCACGCAACCCGCTCTATGTTGTTGTTTTTCGAGCATCTTCACGCGTCCAGATTTGCCATCTGAACGCGATCTGCTCTAGTCCGCCGTCCAGCCGCCATCCACCAGCAGCGCCGATCCCGTCATCAGCGCGCCGGCATCACTCGCCAGTAGCAGGATTGCGCCCATCAAATCCTCCACCTGGCCAACGCGGCCAAGCTTGATCTTGGCTTCCACCTGCGCGCGGAAGCCAGGCGCGGCCAGGAAGGGTTTGGTCAGCGGCGTTTCGATGAAGGTGGGGCAGAGCGTGTTCACGCGAATACCATGCGGCGCCAATTCCACCGCCATGGCTTTCGTCAGCCCCTCAATCGCCCATTTCGAAGCGCAATAGATCGTGCGGTTAGGCGCGCCGACATGGCCCATTTGCGAGGATACATTGATGATGGAACCGGGGCGCTTGGCGGCCAGCAAGCGCTTCGCGACATGCTGCGCCAGAAAGAACGCAGCACGCACATTCAGGTTCATCACCGCGTCGAAATCATCCAGGGTTACATCGGTGAAGGGCTTCGGGCGATTGGTGCCGGCATTATTCACCAGAATATCGAAGGGCTCAGCGCCGTTGATGGCGACTTCCGTCGCGGCCAAATCCAGCACATCCAAGGCCAAAGCGTCAGCAGCGCCGCCCTTGGCGCGGATGGCCGCCGCCGCCGCTTCAATTTCATTGGCGCTGCGGGCAACCAGCGTGACATGGGCACCCTGATCAGCAAGCGCGCTTGCCGCCGCCAGGCCAATGCCGCGCCCGGCGCCGGTTACCAGCGCGCGGCGGCCATCAAGGCGAAAGGAAGGGGTGCGGGGTAGATCCATGGCGTCAATTCCTGAGAATTTCGGTGGTGCTATCACACGCCAAGCGCGGCGCGCCAATCCGCCCAGCGCAGCAGCCGCACACCCTGCCGACGCGCGGTGCGAATCTCGGCGGCGCTTGGAAAACCGCAATAGGGCAGGGGTGATGCGACCCTGCCTTCAGCCTTGCCCGCTGCCAGCGCGCGCAAGACATCGCCGAGCATCGGTAAAGCCGCGTCATGCAGCAGCCGCGCAGCGGTGGAAGCGGAAATACCCGAAGGTAAGGCATGGGCGCGTTGCGCCAGCACTTCGCCCGCATCAATGCGCGCGGCGATGCGATGAATGCTGACACCTGTCGCATCAGGCCCTTCCTGCAGGGCCCAAAAGGTCGGGATGGGGCCGCGATGGCGCGGCAGCAGCGATGGGTGGATATTCACGCCGCCAAGCGGCGCCATGGCCAGCGTTTCCAGCGTGAAAAGCTGATCGAAATGAAAGGACAAAATCACATCGGGCCGCGCGGCCTGCAAAGCCGCGTGACAAGCCGCGCCATTCACATCCTGAACTTCCAGCATGGGAATACGCTTCGCGCGCGCAAAGGCCGCGATGCTGGTCGCTGGCCGAAAGCGCGCCATGATCGAGGGTAGGACGAAATTCACGCCAAGATAAGGCAGAAACCCAAGCCCGGATCGGCGCAGATGCCGCCAGAATTGCCCGAAGGCGCCACCGGTAGCCGCGCGATAGGGCGCGGAACGCCCAATCAGCACAATCTCCGCCGCATGGGTTTCAGCAAATTGCCGAACGGCGTCAGCGCTGGCTAAACTCTCCAGCGTAAATAGCGCAATGCGCAGCGGCGCCTTATTCACCCGAAGCGCTGCCCTGCCTCAATCCGCCGCGGTCGCATAAGGGATATTGCGCCCGCCATAGCGGCGCACGCGGATATTCGCCTGTTCCGCATGGCCCGCGAAACCTTCCAGCATGCATAGGCGAGAGCAATATTCGCCGATCATGGTGGAAGCCTCATCCGTCAGCACGCGCTGATAGGTGCAGGTCTTCATGAATTTGCCGACCCAAAGCCCGCCCGTATAGCGCGCGGATTTTTTCGTGGGCAAAGTATGGTTGGTGCCAATCACCTTATCGCCATAGGAAACATTGGTGCGCGGGCCGAGGAACAGGGCGCCGTAATTTGTCATGTGGTTTAGGAAATAATCCGGATCGCGCGTCATCACCTGCACATGTTCGGATGCGATGCGGTCCGCTTCCACCACCATGTCATCTTCACTGTCGCAGATGATGACCTCGCCATAATCTTCCCAGGCTTTGCGGGCGATGGCGGCGGTGGGCAGGATTTTAAGTAGCCGTTCAACCTCGGCCATTGTCTCCCGCGCCAGTTTTTCCGAGGTGGTGAGCAAGACCGCGGGGGAATTCGGTCCGTGTTCGGCCTGGCCCAAAAGATCGGTGGCGCAGATTTCCGCATCCACGGTCTCATCGGCGATGATCAAGGTTTCAGTGGGGCCCGCGAAAAGATCAATGCCGACGCGCCCATATAATTGGCGCTTGGCCTCCGCGACAAAGGCATTGCCGGGGCCGACCAGCATATCAACGGGCGCGATGCTCTCAGTCCCCAAAGCCATGGCGCCCACCGCCTGAATGCCACCCAGGCAATAGATCTCATCCGCGCCGGCCAGA
>JBIIIE010000143.1:0-6987 GCA_044235135.1 Roseomonas sp.
AAAGCCTATTGCGTGCCGGGGCATCGCGTGGGCGCCATTGCGGCGGGGCCAGGGTTTCAGCGCGAATTGGCCAAGGCCATTGATACGGTGCAAATCTGCCCGCCGCGCGCGCCGCAAATCGCGCTGGCTTGGGGGGTGGAAGCCTTGCGCGATTGGCGCGCCGGCAACCGCGCCATCATGGCCGGGCGGGCCGAGGCCTTTCGCGCTGCCATGGCGCCAATCAATGCCTGGCGCATTGATGCGCTTGGCACCTATTTCGCCTATTTGCGGTTGCCTGATGGTGCTGGCGATTCTGAAGCAACTGCCGAGGCTTTGGCGGTTGAACGCGGCCTGCTCGGCCTGCCCGGCAGCTTCTTTGGCCCCGGCCAGGAACGGCATTTGCGGCTCGCTTTTGCCAATGCCGAAGAAGCGGTGATTGCCGCCGTGCCGGGGCGGCTCGCGTAACGGTTTAGGCTAGGCGCAACGGTTGGTTATTGCGCACACTCAGCAAGGTAAAAATGCCCGCCGGTTGGCAGGGCTCCATCGCTTCCACCGTCACGTCTTCCGGGTTCAGCAAATCGCGCAGCGCGAAATCCGGATGCCAGCCCAGCCGGCGCGACAAGGGCGCCATGGCGCGTTCCACCCACCAGCGCGGGCCACCTTCGGCGGCGAAGTGATTGACAAACAGCAGATGCCCGCCAGGGCGCACGACGCGCGACATTTCCGCATAAAGCTTGCGCGCATCCGGCACGACACTGGCCGTGAACATGGCGACCGCGATATCAAAGGACCCGCTTTCGAAGGCCATTTCCTCAGCGTTCATTTCAACCAGGCCGCGCACATGGGAAAGCTTGTCTTCCGCCACACGCTCATGCGCCTTGGCGAGCATGTCGCGCGACAGGTCAATGCCAACCACCTGCAAATCGCGCCGATAAAGCGGCAAAGCGAGGCCAGTGCCGACCCCCACCTCCAGAACGCGCGGCCCGGCAAGGCGATTGACCGCTTCCACGGCGCGCTTGCGCCCAAAAGCAGAAACACCGCCGAAGACCAGATCGTAAACGCCTGCCCAGCGGCGATAGGCTTCGCGCACGCTATCGGCATCCAGCGCTTTGCGCGCGTGACCCCGTTCTTCTGCGCCCTTGGCGAGACCGATATTTGCCATTGGAATCCTGATTCCCTGCGCCCGAATGCGAGGGCATGAACACCGCAAATAAGGTCTCGTCAATCTTTTTGCTAGGCTTTGGGATGACGCGCAAAATCTGACAGTGATAGTGTCAAGCCTTCCTGTCTTTGCCGGAGACCGCCACCAGCACCCCACTCAGCGCAATCACCGCCATGCCAAGCAGCGTGATGCCATCCGGCGTATCGCCAAAGACCAGTACACTCGCCACCACCGCCCAGATCATTTGCGTATAGGAAAGCGGGGCGAGCAGGCTGGCCGGCGCGCGGGCAAAGGCCAGCACCAAAAGCCCATGGGACGCGCCGCCGAGCAGCCCAAGCAATACCAAAGCCGCCCAATCCAGCCCGCTCGGCCAAACCCAGACCAGCGGGAGAGAGGCCGATGTCAGCAGCGTCGCCGCGAAAGACGTGTGCAGGATGGTGGTGCGCGCATCATCCAGCGCAGCGAGCTTGCGGGTCAGGATCTGATAAACGGCGAAAAGCGCGGCAGCGCCCAGCGGCAGCAGCATGGCCCAATGCGCGGGCTCCCCGGCGAATAGGAAGGGCGGGCGGAGCAGGATCACCACCCCGGCAAAACCAAGCGCCATGCCGAACCAGCGCCGGGGGCCGATCCGTTCACCAAGCCAGATCGCCGCCAGCACCAAGGTGAAAAGCGGGGAGGCAAAGCCAACCGCCGTCGCATCGGCCAAGGAAATATGCACCAGCGCCGAGGAGAACATGAAATTGCACGCGGCCAATAACAGGCTGCGGATGGTTTGCAGTGCGGGCGCGCGGGACCGCCAGGGCAGGCTGCCCGTAATCAGCCGCATGGCGATGGTGACGGCGATGAAGCTGAACAGAAACCGCGCCCACATGAGCTGCGGCACGGCGAAGCTGAGGGTCATCAGCTTGAGCAGCGTATCCATGGCGACAAACAGCGCCAGCGCCAAAAGCTGCAACAGGACGCCAGCAAGGACAGAATTCATGGTTATTACGTAGCTGACATGCCGCCATAAAAAAACGGGATGATTGCCTGGCAATCACCCCGTTCTGCATGATTCTGGAAAACGCTCAAGCGGCGTCTTCGCGGCGTTCCTTCTCGCGCGGCTTCACATAGGCAACCGCGGCATGTTCGGCGCAATAGGGCTTGCCGGACAGGGGATCGCCCTCACAGAAGCGGAATTCCGGGGTGCCAGGCTCCCCGATTGGCCAGCAGCAGGTCCGCGGCCCACCAAGACGCGGGCGCGCGGGGGGCGGGTTACGCACGACGGCGGGCGGCGGGGCCACCAGCACCACCGGGGCGGCCTGCGGCGGCGGCGCCTGAGGGCGCATGACCGGCGGGCTTGGCATGGGACGGGCAACCGGGGCCTGACGCGGCGGGCGCGGGCTTGGCGTGGTGCGCCTTTCCTGCGGGTCTCGCCGGATTGGGCTTGGCCGGGAAGACAGGTTCAGCCGATGCGCCTTGCCGACCACGGCATTTTTCGAAATCCCCATGCGGCGACCGATTTCCGCGGTCGAAAGACCCTCGGCCCAGAAGGCGCGCAGCCTTTCAATCGCTTCTTGCGTCCAATCCATGAAGGAACCCCCTTTGATCTCCCCAACACAAGATACGGTAGGGAAAAGGGCGTCGAGGCACAAGTTCTATGATCCGCGACTCGAAAGAAATCTGTGGAAAACGCCCCCTCGGGCTTGTCAGCGGCGGTTCTGGGGGTTCCCATGGGCCATGGCAAAAGCATTTTCCCCCTGCGACTCGGCGGCTTGCCCGTGACTAGCGGCGGCACGGGGCGGCTCAAGCAGATCCTGGCCCTGGCGGCGCCGACCACGCTGCTGGTCGCGACCCAGATCGTCGCGCAATTGATTGAGCCCTGGCTGGCGGCGCGGCAGGGTCAGGCGGCGCTGGCGGGTTGGGCGGTGGTGCTGCCCTTCACCTTGCTGCTGTCCCAAATGTCGGCCGGCGCCATGGGGGGCGGTGTGGTTTCCGCCATTGCCCGCGCCTTGGGGGGCGGGAAGCGCGATGAGGCCGCGGCGCTCGCCTTTCACGCCCTGATCATCGCGACCGCCGGCGCGGCGCTTTTCGCCCTGCCTTTTCTGCTGGCCCCGCGCGCCATACTGGGCCTGATCGGTGGCCCGGGCGCGGCGGAAGCCGGTGCTGCCTTCGCCGCCTGGACCTTTGGCGCGGGCGCGCTGCCGGCCTGGCTGACCAATACCTTGGCCTCCATCCTGCGGGGCGGCGGGCGGCATGCGCTGGCCGCGCGCGGCGTGGTGGGGGGCTGGGTGATCTATCCGCCACTCGCCTGGGCCTTCATGGAACCGCTGGGCTTTGGCCTGCCCGGCGCCGGCATGGCCTTCGCGCTGAGTATGAGTGCTTCGGCGCTGATCATGGCGCTTGTGGTGCTGCGGGGCGGGGCTGGGTTTGTGCCGGATTTCCGCGCGCCGCTCAGGCGTGCACTTTTCGGGCGCATCCTGGCGGTGGGGCTGATTGCCTGTGTGATGGCAACACTCGCGAATCTGGCCACCATTTTGGTCACGGCGCGCATCGCCGCTCACGGGCCGGCGGCGATTGCCGCCTATGGCATTGCCGCGCGCATGGAATTCCTCATGATCCCGCTGGCTTTTGGCATTGGCTCCGCACTCACGGCCCTGGTTGGGCGCGCGGTGGGTGCGGGGGATTGGGATGAGGCGCGGCGGATTGCCTGGACCGGTGGCGCTTTGGCCTTTGCGGTCACGGGCGTGATTGGTTTTGGGATTGCGCTGTTTCCGGCCCAGGTGGCGGCGGCCTTTGCCAGTGACGCCGCTGTGGCGGCGATTGCGACCGAGGCGCTGGGGATTATCGGCTGGGCCTTGCCGGGTTTCGGCCTGGGCATGGCGCTTTACTTCGCTGCCATGGGGGCGGGGCGGATGCGCTGGCCGGTGGCGGCAGCGCTGATGCGTGTTGGGCTTGCCGTGCTGGGGGGCGCCTTGCTGATGGATGCGGCGGGGCTTGGGCTGACCGGGCAATTCATTGCGGTGGCGCTTGGCATTACCGCCTATGGGCTGATTTGCGCGTTCGCGGTGCGACCCGGGGTTTGGCCGGGGCGCGTGTGACAGGGCCTTCACGCGCGGGGCGCTGCGCGCTACCTCTCCGCGCCAGGAGCAGATCGCGTTCAGATGGAAAATCTGAACGCGTGAAGATGCTCGAAAAACAGAGCTCTGGAGCAGGTTGCGTGAACCCCTGTGAACGCAACATGCTCTGGAAAAACGCGGACCCGATGGGCGAGACATGACCAGCAGCAATGATATTCGTGCGACCTTCCTGGATTACTTCCGCCGCAATGGCCATGAAGTCGTGGAAAGCAGCCCGCTGGTGCCGCGCAATGATCCGACACTGATGTTCGCCAATTCCGGCATGGTGCAGTTCAAGAATGTTTTTACCGGCCAGGAAAAGCGCCCCTATTCCCGCGCCACCACGGCACAGAAATCCGTCCGCGCCGGGGGCAAGCATAATGATTTGGACAATGTCGGTTATACCGCGCGGCATCACACGTTTTTCGAAATGCTCGGCAATTTTTCCTTCGGCGATTACTTCAAGGAACAGGCCATCCCCTATGCCTGGGAATTGCTGACCAAGGATTTCGCGCTGCCGAAGGACCGGCTGCTGGTGACCGTCTATTCGGAAGATGAAGACGCTGCCGACATCTGGAAAAAGGTCGCGGGCCTCACGGATGATCGCATCATCCGTATCCCGACATCGGATAATTTCTGGCGCATGGGCGATACCGGGCCCTGCGGCCCCTGTTCCGAGATTTTCTTCGACCATGGCGACAAGATTTTTGGCGGCCCGCCCGGCAGCGCGGATCAGGATGGGGACCGCTTCATCGAGATTTGGAACCTGGTTTTCATGCAATTCCTGGAAGAACCCGCCGGCACGCGCAACCCGCTGCCACGACCTTCCATTGATACCGGCATGGGGCTGGAACGCTTCGCCGCCATTCTGCAAGGCAAGCACGACAATTACGACACCGACACTTTGCGCGCGATCATCCTGGCGAGTGCGGAGGCGACCAGCCAAGACCCGGATGGGCCGTTCCGGTCGAGCCATCGCGTGGTGGCGGATCATTTGCGCGCCGGCGCCTTTCTGATTGCCGATGGCGTGCTGCCTTCCAATGAAGGCCGCGGCTATGTGCTGCGCCGCATCCTGCGCCGCGCCATGCGGCATGCGCATATGATGGGATCGCGTGAGCCCTTGATGCATCGCATCCTGCCGTCGTTGATCCGGCAAATGGGCACGGCCTATCCGGAATTGGTGCGTGCCGAGGCGCTGATTTCCGAAACGCTCCGGCTTGAGGAAACGCGCTTCCGTTCCCTGCTGGAACGCGGCCTGCATCTTTTGGCCGAGGAAACCGGCAAGCTTGGATCGAACCAGACCTTGCCCGGTGAGGTTGCTTTCCGCCTTTACGATACCTTCGGTTTCCCCTTGGACCTGACGCAGGATGCTTTGCGTGGCGAAGGCCGCGCGGTGGATGTGGAAGGCTTCAACGCCGCCATGGCCGAACAGAAGCGCCGCGCCCGTGCGGCCTGGGCCGGCAGCGGGGAAGCGGCGACAGAAAGCCTCTGGTTCGATGTGCAGGAAAAGATCGGCGCCAGCGAATTCCTTGGCTATTCCACCGAAGTCGCCGAGGGAGAGATCACCGCGCTGGTGGTGGATGGCAAGGTGGTGGATCACGCTGCGGTCGGCAGCGAAGTTGCGGTGCTGCTGAACCAGACGCCGTTTTATGCCGAAAGCGGTGGCCAGGTTGGCGATACGGGCGTGATTGTCGCGGGCGATGCCTGCCGGATCGAAGTGCGGGATACGCAAAAGAAGCTCGGCAATCTTTTCGTGCATCTGGGCAAGGTAGTGCATGGCGAAGCCAAGCCCGGCATGGCGGTGACCGCCGCGGTGGAGCATGCGCGCCGGTCCAATATCCGCGCGCATCATTCGGCGACGCATTTGCTGCATGAAGCCCTGCGCCGGCGCTTGGGCACGCATGTCGCGCAGAAGGGCAGCTTGAATGCGCCGGATCGGCTGCGTTTTGATGTTTCCCACAATAAGCCGATGGAAGCCGAAGAACTCGCCTGGGTGGAGGCGGAGGTGAATGCCCGCATTCGCGAAAATGCCGAGGTGATTACGCGGCTGATGACACCGGAAGCGGCGGTGGAAGCCGGCGCCATGGCGCTGTTTGGCGAAAAATACGGCGAGGAAGTGCGCGTTGTCGGCATGGGCCATGACCCGGCGGCGACCGACAAGCATGGCGTCTATTCTTTGGAACTTTGCGGGGGCACGCATGTGCGGCGCACCGGCGATATCGGCCTGTTCAAGATTATTGCCGAAGGTGCCGTGAGCGCCGGTGTGCGGCGTGTGGAGGCCGTGACGGGTGATGCCGCACTCGCCTACATCAATGAAATGGAAGAAAGCCTGACGGCAGCGGCGGCTGTGTTGAAGGCGCAGCCAGGCGAATTGGCCGGGCGCATCGCCGCACTTGTCGAAGAACGGCGCAAGCTGGAACGCGATGTGGCGGAGCTTCGCAAGAAGCTCGCGACCGGTGGCGGCGGGGCTGAGGTTGAGGAAGTGGCCGGCCTCAAGCTCGCGCTGCGTGATCTGGGTGAAGTGCCGCCGCGCGATTTGAAGGGCCTGGCGGAGGCCATTCTGAAGGGCGGCACGGCGGATGTTGTCGCGCTGATCAGCACGGCGGAAGGCAAGGCCAGCATTGTTGTCGCCGTAGCTGAGGCCGCCAAGGGCCGCGCCGATGCTGTGGCGCTGGTGCGCGCTGCCTCAGCGGCTGTGGGTGGCAAGGGCGGTGGCGGGCGGCCCGATATGGCGCAGGCCGGCGGGCC
>JBIIIE010000142.1:0-6987 GCA_044235135.1 Roseomonas sp.
CGCGGTGCGGCTGATTGAAGCGCGGCATGATGAAATCGGCGGCGTGATCCTGGAACCCTTCCAGCGCCTGATCCCGCCCAAGCCCGGCTTCCTGCAAGCGATCCGTGAGGTCACCGCGCGGCTTGGCATTCCGCTGATTTTTGATGAGGTCGTCACAGGCTTCCGCTTCGCCTATGGCGGCGCGCAGGAATATTACGGCGTGACGCCCGATATCTGCACCATGGGCAAGATCATCGGCGGTGGCTTTCCGCTGGCAGCCCTTGGCGGGCGGGCGGAGATCATGGGGCTATTTGACAAGGCCCTTGTCGGCGAAGACCGCTTCCTGACGCAGATCGGCACGCTTTCCGGCAACCCCGTGGCATCCGTCGCGGGGCTTGCCACCATGGCAGTACTGCGTGAACCGGGCACCTATGACCAGATTTTCGCGACCGGCCGCAGCCTGATGGAGGGTCTGGCCGGCCTGATCCATGAAGCCGGCATCCCCGCCCAGGTGGTGGGGGAACCGCCCTTATTCGATGTGGTCTATGCGACTGGCGATATCCGCGATTACCGCAGCGTCATCCGCCAGGATGCGGCCATGCAAAAGCATGTGAATGGGGTATTTCGTGGGCGCGGCATTCTGAAGGGCGATGCCAAATTCTATATGTCCCTAGCCCATACTGCGGAGGATGTGGCGCAAACCCTGGATGCCTTCCGCTCAGCGCTTAAATCCCTGCCCGCCAAGGCCGCCTGAGTAGGCATTTCCACGAAAACCCTTGTTTTTTACCTTCTTGTGATCCAGTTAGCGCCCCAAGGGATCATCACCAAGCCGTGATGGCCCCATTCCCATACAGGAGGTCACGCTGAACATGGATCGTCGTTCGCTTTTGCTGGGGGCTGCTGGGCTCACCGCCGGGCTTGCCGCCCCCGCCATTGTCCAGGCCCAGGGCGCTTATCCGACCCGCCCGCTGCGCTTGATTGTGCCCTGGCCGCCCGGCCAGGCGACAGACCTGATGGCGCGCGTGACCGCTTCCAAGATCGCGGAAAGCTGGGGCCAGCCGATTGTGCCGGAAAACCGCGCCGGTGCTGGCGGCATGATCGGCACTGATCTGGTGGCGAAGGCTGCTCCCGATGGCTACACGATCCTGGCGGCTTCGACCGGGCCGTTCACCACGGCACCGCTGGTGCAGCGCACCCCTTATGATGTGACCAAGGATTTTGCCCCGGTCGCGCAAATCGGCATTTCCCCCTATGTCCTGATCGTGCGGAAGGATTTCCCGGCGCAGACCGCAGCGGAATTCGTCGCCCGGGTCCGCGCGGAGCCTGGCAAATACACCTATGCCACTTCGGGCACCGGGGCGGCGGCGCATCTGATCACGCTGATGTTCCTGTCCAAGGCCAAGCTGGATGCGGTGCATGTGCCCTTCCAGGGCAGTGCCCCTGGGCTTACGGCGGTAACAGCGGGGCAGGTTGACTTCGCCATTGAAACCCTGGTGGCGACTGCGGCCCTGTTCCGCCAGGGGGCCGTGCGCGCCCTTGGCGTGAGTTTGCAGAACGGCACGGAATTGCAGCCTGATTTGATGCCGCTCGCCCGCCTGCCGGGTGTTGAAGGCTATGATGCCGGCGCCTTTGGCGGATACATGGTGCCGGCTGCAACGCCGCGCCCCATCATTGAACGGCTGGCCGCGGAAACCCAGAAGGCCCTGGCATCCGATGACGTTCGCGCCCGCCTTGCGCAGATCGGCTTCCAGCCGCAATTCCGCAATACGGCTGATTTCACCACCTTCCTGGCGCGCCACCGCGAAGAATTCCGCCAGGTGATTCAGGCCAACAACATCAAGGTGGATAGCTGATCCGCCTTTGGTGATCATGCGGGGCATGACCCCGCCATGCTGGAAGGGGGCGGCTTGTCCGCCCCCTTGCTTTTGGTGCCCTGCCCGTGGCGCGGCAGGGCGAAATCTGGAAAACTAAAAAGATTAGAGAGGACCGCCATGACCGAAGATACCCGCCTGGACCCGCCAAGCCTTGAGATTGCCGGCACACGCGCCACCATCCGGCTGCACCGTTCCCGCCATCGCAATCGCGTGGAACCGGGCGATATCATCCGCATCATGGAATATTTGGAGCAGGTGGATGCCAACCCGTCGCTCCGCGTGCTTATCCTGGCCGCAAGTGGCCCGGCCTTCAGCGCTGGCTTCCATCTGGGCGGCTTTGCCGAGGACAAGGAAGCCGCCGCCCGTGCGCCGAGTTTTGAGGCCATGGTGGATCGCTTTGAAGCCGTGCGTGTGCCAACCATCTGTCGGCTGCAAGGCGGCGTTTATGGTGGGTCCACGGATTTTGCGTTGACGGCGGATTTCCGCATCGGTGTCACGGGGATGGAAATGTTCATGCCCGCCGCCCGGCTTGGCGTGCATTACTACCCAACCGGGCTTTCGCGTTACGTCTCCCGCCTTGGGCTGAACAATGCCAAGCGCCTGTTTCTGACCGCCGAAAAGCTGGGCGCCGAGGAATTGCTCCGGATTGGTTATCTGACGCATCTGGTGGCACAATCGGAACTGGATGCGGCGGTGGATCAGCTTGCGACCACGCTCGCCAATGGCGCGCCACTTGCCGTGCAGGGCATGAAGAAGGCGCTGAATGAAATCGGCCATGGCCAGTTGGATGCGGCGGCTTGCGCGGAACGTGCGCGGCTTTGCAAGGAAAGCGAAGATATTCAGGAAGGCCTCGCTGCCTTCCGCGAAAAAAGAGCGCCCGCCTTTCGCGGGCGCTGAGGCAAGGCGCTGGTCTGGATCGGGGATGGTGTTCGGCGGTTGCGGCAAATTCTTTACGCCGCATCGCATCACGCGGCGGGTCAATGGCCAAACGGGATCACGGGATGCAGCAATCGGCATGATGACGGGCCGTGCCGGTCTCCAGGTGGCCCGGTTCGCTGCTCGTCGGGAAAGCTGAATTGAGTGCCATGATGATCTTTGGCCGATCCATGGCACCATTGAAGCGTCGCCTCTGGTTGAAATTGCCCTTTCGGATTTCACGAATTTGTCATAAACACGAAGGGTGTGTCTCGATAGATCAGCCCAGGTCAAAAACATAACGGAGATGCCGGATATGATCAGACGATTTTTGGGCGTTTTGGCCCTTTCCCTTTTCCTTGCTCCCGCCGGTGCGGTTGCGCAGCCAGCCCAGGATTGCCCACGCGGCACGCTTGATGCCCGTTTCTGCGACCGCGATGGCGATCTGGTGGCCGATGCGCCGACCGATCCGCGTCAATTCGTGGATCCGCCTGTTCTGGTTTTTGCCTATACGCCGGTGGAAGACCCCGCCGTTTATCGTGCGGTCTGGCAGGAATTCATGGATCATTTGGCGCGCGAGACGGGCAAGCGCGTTCAGTTCTTCGCCGTGCAATCCAATGCGGCGCAGATCGAAGCCATGCGCGCGGGGCGCCTGCATGTCGCAGGATTCAATACCGGGTCCAATCCGCTTGCGGTGAATTGCGCCGGTTTTGTGCCCTTCGCGATGATGGCGAGCAAGAAGGATGAATTCGGCTATGAGATGGAAATCATCGTCCAGGCCGATGGTCCCATCCAGAAAATTGAGGATCTGCGTGGCCGCCTTGTAGCCTTCACGTCCCAGACATCCAATTCCGGCTTCAAGGCGCCTTCTGCCTTGCTGGAAAGCCAGTTTGGCCTTCGCGCGGATCGGGATTTCCGCACGGCATTTTCTGGCCGGCATGACAATTCCATCATTGGTGTCGCGAACCGGGACTATGAAGCGGCGGCCATTGCCAATTCGGTGATGGTGCGCATGGTGGAACGCCGTGCCGTTGACCCCCAGCGGCTCCGCAGCATCTATCGTAGCCAGACCTTCCCGACGACCGGTTATGGGCATGCGCATAACCTGAACCCGCAGCTGGCCGAGCGCATTCGCAACGCCTTCTTCAACTTCAACTGGGATGGCACCGCCTTAGCGCGTGAATTCAACAAGTCTCAGCCGCCGCAGGAAAAATTCATGCCCATCACCTATCGGAATCATTGGGAAGTGATCCGCCAGATCGATGCAGCCATGGAAGTGCGTTACACCTGCCGCTGAAGCAGGTTTCGTCGCGCTGGCCCGGGGTTAAGGCACCCGGGCCAGCCTATTCATAATCCAGGAATGATAGATGCTGCTTACCATCTCAGGCCTTACCAAGCGCTATCCTACCGGAGATCTCGCCCTTGGCGGCGTTGATTTGGCTGTGCCCAAAGGGCAGGTCATGGCGCTGATCGGCCCTTCCGGTGCCGGCAAATCCACCCTCATCCGTTGTGTGAACCGCTTGGTCGAACCCAGCGCCGGCAGCATCATGCTGGATGGAACCGAACTCACCAAGCTTGGCGCCGGGGCGCTGCGCCGCGCAAGGCGGCGTATGGGCATGATCTTTCAGGAATATGCGCTGGTCGAACGGCTGAGCGTGATGGAAAATGTCCTGTCCGGGCGGCTTGGCTATGTTGGCTTCTGGTCTTCATGGTTTCGGCGCTTTCCCCGCAAGGATGTGGAAGAAGCCTTTCGCCTGCTGCATCGCGTTGGTCTTGAACATATGGTGGATAAGCGCGCTGACGCGCTTTCAGGCGGGCAGCGTCAGCGGGTTGGCATTGTGCGTGCCCTGATGCAGGGGCCGCAATTGCTGTTGGTGGATGAACCCACCGCAAGCCTGGACCCCAAGACCTCGCGCCAGATCATGCGCTTGATTCTGGAATTATGCGAAGAAAGGGGCTTGGCCGCGATCATCAATATCCATGATGTCGCGCTGGCGCAGCAATTCGCCCGCCGCATTGTGGGCTTGCGTGCGGGCCAGATCGTATTTGATGGCCCGGCCACGGAACTCACCGCCGATGTGCTGACAACGATCTATGGTGAGGAAGATTGGTCGAGCACTATTCGCGCTGTCGGCGAAGATGATGATGAGGCCGTCGCTGCATGAGCGCCACGGCCTTTGACGCTGCCGCCGCGGCTCGCCGATGGCGTCCACCGCCGCTGATCGCCTCCCCCATCCTGCGATATGCGATTTACCTGGGCGCTTTGGCCTATGCGCTGCTCGCGATTGGCAGCATCGACGTCAATTGGGCACGCGCTTCCGAAGGGCTTGAACGCGGGCTTCGCTTCATCCTTGGCTTCTTCCCGCCTGATTTCACTTCGAAGCGCCAGGATATCATGGAAGGCCTGCTTGAGAGCCTGACCATGACCGTTGTCTCGACCGTGATCGGGGTGGCCTTGTCCATCCCGGTGGCCGTGGGGGCCGCGCGCAACCTGGCGCCTTTGCCGATTTATCTTTTCTGTCGCGCCATCATCGCCCTGTCGCGGACTTTTCAGGAAATCATCATCGCCATTGTTTTTGTCGCGATGTTCGGCTTCGGCCCGCTTGCCGGCATGCTGACCCTTGCTTTCGCCACCATCGGCTTCATGGCAAAGCTGATCGCCGAGGATATTGAGGATATTGCCGAAGAACAGGCGGAAGCGATCCGCGCGACCGGCGCTTCCTGGTTCCAGCTTTTGGCCTGGGGCATCCTGCCGCAAGTGCGGCCCCGGCTGATCGGGCTTTCCGCCTATCGGCTGGATATCAATTTCCGCGAAAGCGCCGTGCTTGGTCTGGTTGGCGCCGGCGGCATCGGGGATACGCTCAATACGTCCTTTGATCGCTATGAATTCGACACTGCGGCGGCCGTGCTGCTGATCATTATCGCGATTGTGCTTGTGGCCGAGTATTCCTCTTCCTGGCTGCGTCGAAAGGTGCAGTGACATGCCGCTCAGTCATTCTGCCGAAGGCTTGCCCATCTGGCGGCGCCGCACATCACGCGGGGAAATGCTGGTCTGGTTCGGTTGGCTTTCTGGCCTTGCCCTGGCCATTGCCTGCTTTCAATTCATTTCCGAGCGTACGATCTGGGCGTTTTTTTGGGATGCGCCAACCCAAGGGGCGGATCTGGTGGACCGCATGTTTCCCCCCGCCTGGACCTATGCCTCCGTGCTATGGAAACCGATGTGGGACACCATCAACATCGCCACGATCGGAACCCTGCTTGCGATTTTGATCGGCTTTCCAATGGCCTTCCTGGCCGCACACAACACCACACCATCCGTGCTTTTTGTGCGACCCATCATGCTGTTCCTGATCGTATCCTCACGTTCCATCAATTCCCTGATCTGGGCCTTGATCCTCGTCATCGTCTTCGGGCCGGGGATGCTGGCGGGCATTCTTGCGATCGGGCTGCGTTCGGTGGGGTTCATCGCCAAGCTGACCTATGAGGCGATTGAGGAAATTGACCGGTCCCAGGTTGAAGCCGTCACAGCTACCGGCGCCTCCAACCCGCAAGTGCTTGCCTGGTCCATCGTGCCGCAGATCATGCCAGCCTTCGCCGGGATCAGCGTGTTCCGCTGGGACATCAATATCCGGGAGGCCACAGTGCTGGGCCTGGTGGGCGCTGGTGGGATCGGGATGCAATTGCAGGCATCCATCAATACACTCGCATGGCCGCAAGTGACCATGATCTTCATTCTGATCCTGCTGACGGTGGCGGTGTCCGAATGGCTCTCGGCGCGTGTGCGCCACGCGGTGATTTGATCTGCGGGTGAAGCATTCGAAAAGCAAGACCTTTGCAGGGTGAGGTCAAGGCGCTGCGCCATAACGCAGCGCCCTTTTCGATTCAGGCTTCCCCGTAATGGATGCGGCGATAGGGGCGGGACACCACCGTATCATCGGTGTGCACATCCCAAAGGCTGGCGCTATTGCCGCTTTGATGCGCCTCAAACATCGCGCCCATTTGGCCAAGCGCACTCACGGTCTGGCCGCGCACGCCAAAGCCATTGGCGACACCCGCCAAATCGCCCCGGCCATGGATGACAATGCCGGCATCAATATTGCCGGCGCGGAATTTATGGATTTCTGCGCCATAGCCGCCATCATTGATGATCGCCATCAGGAATTTGGTGCCATGCCGGCGCGCGGTTTCCAATTCCTGGATATGCATCAGCAAGCTGCCA
>JBIIIE010000433.1:0-6916 GCA_044235135.1 Roseomonas sp.
GCCTGAGCGCAGCGCCTCGAAGCGCTCCCGTTTGCGCTTGATCGCAGCCAGATCGTCGTCCGGCTCTGCCGACAGCGCATCGAGCCCGGCTGCCAGATCGGTGGGCAAGCGCAAGCCAAGGTCCATGGACGGCGGCGGCAAATCCCGCTCAACCTTGTTCAGCTTCCGCAAAGTTGTGGCGGCCGTCTTGTCATCACCAACAAAGGCTTCATAGGCGTCGTCGGCGATCCCCGTCGCCAATTGCTTGAAGTCCGTAACGCCGACCAGCGCGTCTCCGCAGCGGATGTGGGCGTCGAGAAAGGAGAGCGGGCGCCCTGGTTCGATGGCCTCGATCCAAAGTGCCGTTCGGCAGAGTTCGACCGAAAGCGGGTTGCGGTCCACGCCGTAGATGCAGCGACGCACCACCTCTCGCAGGGCGCGCCGGCGCACCGCCTCGTCCGGCAGATCGCCTTCCATGTCGAGCCGCGCGACCGCATCCGCGAGGCGCCTCGCCGCGCCCAGTAGGAAGTGGCCGGAACCGCAGGCGGGGTCGATGATGCGAAGCCGAAGCAGTGCTTCCTTCGGATTGCTCGGGTGCGCCGCCAGGGTCTTCTCGATCAGTGGGTCGAGACTCGCGCGGAGCAATTCAATGACCAGGCTGTCGGGCGTGTAGTAGGACCCGGAGAGGCGACGCTCTGTTGCACGTGCATCACCCGCGGCCGCATCACCGACAAAGCCAAAGGTCCAGGGCTTCACCTCAACCTGAACCAAGGGATGAAGCTCGAGCAGGCTCTCGTAGACTGAGCCGAGTTCCTCCGTGCCCATGTCACGGTAATTCACCCGCGCTAGGCTGTCAGCGTCCTCGAAATAGCCGAGAGCATAGATCGCGGCGAGCATCCGCTTGTTGGGCAGCACACAAGCATCCAGCAGCGGGCACTGCTCGACTTCGAACAGGCCGCCCAGCGCCGGAAGTCCAAGCGGTGGTGCGCCGCGTGCAAGCGCCTTGAAGGTAACGGTCAGACCGGCCCAGAGGTCGGAATGGCTGTCATAGTAGCGACGTCGCCGCGCGCGTTCGCGCAGCCGGCCAAGCCCGTAACCCTGTGCATACACGGCGCGGACTTCGGGCGTGGCATCGGGCGCATGTAGTAGATCACGCTCTTCCGCCGTGAACAGGAACAGCAGCCGATAGACCAAGCGCAACAGTTGCTGATGTAGGACATCGGCACTGACCGTGCCGTCACGCAGCCCAATACGAAGGGCATCGTTTTGCGGGTGCTCAACGAAGCCCGAGCCGAGTTCGCGCAGCGCCGTAGTTACTCCGGCGCGCAGACGCTCGAGCGCACGTTGGCCGATCTTCGCCCCCTCAAGACGCCAGCGCTCCAGCCAACAACCGGACATACTGCCGACGCCAGGCGCGGTCCGACTGGCATGCGCCATGAGAAAGAGGGCCGCGAAGTCCGGATAGAGGCCTTCCTCGAAGATGCGCTCGAGATCGACCTCGACATAAGCGGGCCGCGTAAGCGAAGGGTTGTCTCGTAGGAGACGAAGATGGTTACCGTTGGCAACTATCCCCCACAGGGCCGCTGGTTCGGCGTTTAGGTATTCCTGCATCGCAGCATGCGGCGCACGACGCCTACCGTCGACGCCGAAAGCACGATCGGCGCGATCGAGCGCGTGGGAGTACGTGGTCAACAGCACCGGCACGACACCGCCATGTGCGAGATGCCGGATCGGGAAGGTACGGTCACTGATTCGCGGCTCAGGGCATATCGCTAAGTCAGTATAACCTAGAACCTCGCGCAGCAGCCTCGTCAGCCAACGCTCCACACCGGTGCGGACGGCCGGCAGGTCCTCGCGCAGCCGATCGCGCCGATATTCAACCCACAGCGCCTCGGCAATAGTCCAGTAGCGCCCGATCTCATCGCGCAGGGTGCGACCAGGCGGCACGCCGTAGGCTGCATTCGTTTGGCCAGGTACGTCCTGCTTGGCTACCCGTTGCAGGAACTCAGCCGGAAAAAGGCCGCCTTCAATGCGGATGGCGGAGAAAGCGGTCTCTATTCCGGCGCCAGGACCGGCAGGCCGAGCCGCTGGCGAAGGCAGAGACGGAACGGCGTCCATCATGCCGGCACCAGGATATAGAGTCCGACAATGTCCGCAGGGAGACACGCTTCGACGGAGGGACGCCAGCCCTTCCAGGCCGAGGCGTCACGAACGCGGACATGATCGGCAAGCAAGACCTCGGCTCGGGCGTTGGCGATCGCCTCAATGGCGGGTATCGCGTCAGGCAAATCTTCCAACGCCTCACGCAACTCGAACTCTTGCTCAGCCTTATCCATGTTCCGAACTGGCTCGGCCGCAAGTAAACTTAGCGCATCAGCGTCTTCGAGAAGACGTGGCGGATCTGACCCGGCTAGGGCAACGCCGATCGCTTCCTCGGACAGCAGGGTCCTGACGCGCTGCCAGCGGGTCCCGTCACGTTCTTCAATGCCGATCTGCGATCGCAGCCGGAGCAGGAGAATAGTGGTTCGGCGTTGCACCGCCTTCGTGACGATGGCGCCGCACCGCGCGGCGATGTCGGGCACATCTTCCGCCAGCGCTCGCTCGGCGATGTGATCCGCCAGGGCAGCGACCAGCGGGTGGGTCCGATGAACTGCTTCGAAGCCCGCTGGAGCGGGATGACGGAAGGTCAGCCTGATTGTCTTGGCGCGGACACCCGCGGCCTCGAGGCGCTCCCGCACCTGCACTGGGAGATATTCGGCTGGCACGCGGAAGCGGCCCTCCTTGCGGTCCTCCAGGGCCGCACCAAGGCGCTCACATGCTTGTCGCACGAAGCGCTTGACATCCGCCTCTCCTCCAAGCGCAGCGACCGCCTTATTCCATTCCGGCAGCACCTCGTCTGGCTTGAGGCGCGCCTGCGCGAAGACGGTTCGCGTTTGGCGGGCATTCTCCTTGGCACTCTCCCACGCCGTGTCGAGTTCTGCCTCCGCCTTACCGAAATCAAAGGCTGCCTGCCGCAACCCCTCTGCAACGCGGCCTGACTGCAGCAGTACGGTTTGCAGAATAGCCTCAGTCACCTTGTTTGTGTCTGCTGGTACAGGGACTGAGACACCCAGCTCCTTGCGGATGCGCTCGGCCTTACGGACGATGACCTTGAGCACGGCTCCGTCGACCGGGTTGTTCTCCCCATACAGGATGAGGGCACGGACGTTCTCCTCCGGTTGCCCGAAGCGATCTACGCGGCCCTCTCGCTGTTCGTGTCGGGTCGGATTCCACGACAGGTCGTAGTGCACGACCGCAGAAAATAGGGCCTGGAGATTGATGCCTTCGGAGAGGCAGTCCGTCGCAACCAGCACCGGCACCTTCCCATCGGCAACGACCGCCAATTCGTCGATCTTGGCGAGGCGGTCCTCGGGTTGAAGCTGTCCGGTGATGACCTCGACGTGTTGTTTGGTTGGATCGAGAGCCGCTTTCAGGTGCTCGCCGACATAATGCGCAGTCTGGATGAAGCGGCAGAAGATCACGGGGCGGAAACCTTCAGCCACGAGAGCCTCGACGCGCGCGATCAGTAGCCTGAGCTTCGGGTCGCGCTTCGGACCGCGCAGGGTTTCGGCGCGGGCAAACAGACTGCGGAGTGCAACAGCATCCTCTGGGGTTACGTCGGCTTCGTCAGTGAGCCCTGCTGGGGTCGCCTCCTCGCTTGTAAGGCTATCCGTTGCGGAGCCATCGAAGACTGCGTCTGCCCCCTGCTCGTCGAGGGCACCGATCTGTTCTGCCTCGCTGGCGCCTTCAACGGCTCGAAGACGGGTGGTCAACGCCATCATCGCGGATGCCGGGGAAGAAGATACGCATCGGAGCAGTGCCAGCGCTGCCCACCATGACATACGTTGACGCAGTGCCGACTGTCCTTCTGCCCGCTTCACCATGGTGCGGGCGTAGTCGAGCACTTCATCGAATAGTTGGCCCCACTCGCCTGAGAGCACATAGGTAGCCTCTGCCGTCTGGCGGTCTGGGAAGACACTGCCGGCATCGCGCCATTCGGCGATGTCAGCTCGGCGTCGCTGAACGAACTGGAGCGCCAAGCGCTCCCGCAGCTTTTGCCGAATAGCTCCATCGGTCATGCCCTGGAGGGCCCGGAAGTCTGGGTGTAGGAGCGACAACAAATTATGGAAAGCCGTGTCGTCTCCGCTATGAGGTGTCGCCGTTAGAAAGACCATATGCCTGTCTGGGCGCTCCGAGAGACCGCGCAGCACGGAGAGGCGTTGGTTCTTTGACTGAGCACCCGTGCCCACTGAAGCGTGCGCTTCCTCGATGATAACAAACTCTGGGCAAGCTCTGATGAACTCCGCCCGACGGCTGTCGGATTTGATGTAGTCGAGCGACACTACGGTGAAGGGATGTACGTCGAAGATTGACTGCCCCTGTGGACGCCCACGTTCAAGCCGGCTCGCGGTCCCGGTTCTGACAATCTCCGCCTGAATGCCGAATTTCGACGCAAGCTCGCCTTGCCACTGGTCGCATAGGTGCGGAGGGCACAGAACAGCGATACGGCTGATCTCCCCCCGATCAAGCAGCTCGCGGGCAATGAGGCAGGCCTCGATGGTCTTCCCTATACCTACGTCATCCGCGATTAGTAGACGGACTGCGTCCATCTTTAGAGCCATCAGCAGCGGCACAAGCTGGTATGCGCGCGGCTCGACAGCAATGTTGCCAAAGGACCGGAAGGGCCCAGCCCCAGCTCGCAGCTTCAGTCGCAACGCATCGCGAAGCAGCAGTGCAGCTGCCTGCGCACCTGTCTTGCCCGGATCGGGCGGCGGGAAGGTGGCCGCATGCGGTGACACAGGTTCCAGCGGCAGGTAGATCAGGGTTGAATCTTCCTCCGAGCCGCCGAGGGGCCTGAGGCGGAGAAGCTCAGCTCCTACTCCACCAGGCAGCACGACCCATTCTCGGCCACGAGCTGAGACAAGGCTGCCGGGACGGAATTGCTCAGCCGGATTGGCGATGGCGGTGCTCATGCTGCCCCCCGCCCGAAGATGAATGGATACTTCGCAAGGATCGCCGGCCAGCCCGACTGATCCTCGGTGAAGACCACGACCTTGTAGCCGGCATCACGCAGCGCCCGCCGCCGATTCTCGTCCATAGCTTTGATGGCCTTTTGTTGATGATGGGGCCCATCCACGTAGACTAGGGCCTTTGTATCGTCGTAGGCGAAATCTGGTTGGGTAGAGAATTCCGAAAGTAACAGCTGGGCCCTATCCGGAAGCTTGTAGCCCCCGTCACGCAGGCAAGTTAGCCAAGCCCGCTCTAGCCTCGATCCACATTGGTTAAGCAGAACCTCAAAGGCATCACCGGCATCTGCGCCCTCGGCGCTGCCGCACTCTGCGGTAGCGCGGGTTAGACAACACAATAGGTCCAGAACTGCACGGCTTCGCCGGTCAACTCGCCCATGATCCGGTTGGTTGGAGTAGGAGAGCAGGCACCGATAGCAGCCCGCTTCGCAATCCGTGTCGGTGTTGTCGAGATCGTCGAGCCCTGTCCAGCCGCCGGACTTCGAGCGCCAGTGACAAATCTCCAAAGCGCGAACAGCCACGCGACGCATGGCTTCTGAGTCAGACACAATCCGGCTTAGCACCCCAGCGCCACCCTCTGCCGCCTCGTAAAGCAGTATGGCATTACGGTTTTCCTGATCCGGAAGTGGTTCAGCTGCGAGTTCGCTCTCCTCCAGTTGGAAAACCCCCTCAATGCCGCGCTTGATGGCGTAGGTAAGGGTCGTGATCTCGTCCGCATCAAGCTTAACAGCAGGGCGGATCACCAGCGCGTTCCGCCGATCTTCGACGAAGGGAATAATCCGCTGCACTGTCTTGGCTGTTGGCGCGTCGTCCATCGAATCGTCAGGCGCCTGCTCATCGCGTGACCAGTCTCCTGATGCAACGTCAATGTTGAAGCCGAAGATCGACTTATTCTTGCGGCGCCTCCACCCAAGGTTGATTCGCCAAACTGTAGCGGCCGGACCATAGGATGCTGAGAGCAGTTTGACGCCAGCATCACTGAAGGAAACGGGCGTGAATCTACGATGCCCATTCTGCTCAGCGAAGCGCAGTGTGGTGATCACCTGGTAGCCCTGTCTCTGCCTTTCTTCTTCGTCCGAAGTGATCCTGTCTGCGCGCCGCGTGCTGACCTGATCAATCCGATAGAGGTCGAGGAGTGCAGGAATTCCCCCATCCAGTCTTGTACCGCAGTTCACGCATTTCTCGTGATCGGCCTCGGCGTCGAAATGGCCATAGCCGCATGCCGGACAGAGGCGCGCGCGGCGCACGGTCAGCCTGGACGAAGTTGAGACGCTTTCCGCGTCGCTCACCGTCAGGATCGCCTTACGAACTCGGTAGGTGGAACCCTCGTGGTAGATAATTGACCTTGGGCCGAATTCCGACAGACCCAAGAAACGGGGTCGGGACAGGAAGCTATCTCGCCCGACCTTTTCGCGCCGAGCTGGTATGTAGGCCAGCAATGGCAGGCGCGGAAAGTTGTAGCCGGGCAGGAAGCCTTCTGAAGCCAAGTAGCGGTACGCATAAAAATCCGAGGACATACCAGTCCGGCTATCGAGTAAAAGGTCGCGCTGGACCCGCGCTTCATCATACCTCTGCTTAGCATCGCGGCGCGTCTTTTCGTCAGCGGCTGCGTTCATCTGGACCTCGTGTGCAAGGTTCATCTGACGTTGAGCCGCGTTGAACAGAGTCCGCCATCGATCAAAAGCGCTATCAAGGTTGAGGTGTGATGAGTCGATTACGTGGGATAGCCAATCAGGCGTGTACCACGGGGCGTTCTCAGTCGACAGTTCACCGTGCAAAGTCTGAAGAATGGAAATGCCTCGCGCTGCCGCCTTCTGTCGCACCGAAGGCTGATCTACCTGCAATGCGATTTGGGGTAGTAGCGGAAGCTC
>JBIIIE010000145.1:0-6901 GCA_044235135.1 Roseomonas sp.
GCTTAGTGTGGGTGCCACAACCGCCTTGACCGCACTTTTCGCGAGTGGCGCGGTACTGGGCTTTTTGCGCGCCGCGCCCTTGCTTGGCCGCGGCATGCATGCACAACGCGTAGCCAGCGCCGGTGCCATGGTTGGCATCTCGGGCTTTGTGATGGTGATCTTTGCCTCGCCGCTGGAATCAACGCTCGCCTTCGCATCAGGAACAGCGGCGATAGGATTTGGCGCAGGCCTGTTCGCGCATGCAACGCTGACAGGCTGCATGCAGGCTGCACCGGAAGGCCAGATTGGTCTGACGCTTGGTGTCTGGGGGGCCGTAACGGCCACAGCCGGCGGCGCGGCGGTCGCGCTTGGCGGTGTCATCCGCGATGTCATTTCCTCGCTCGCCTCAGCCGGTGTTCTTGGCGCTGGGCTTGATGCGCCAAGCACTGGTTATGTTGGTGTCTATATCGTCGAAATTATCCTGCTGTTCTTGATGCTTGCCGTCATTGGCCCATTGCTGCGCGCCAATGATTCTGTTTCGTCACGCCCTCAACGTCATGCAGGCCAGCAGATTCTCGCTGGGCTGCATAACCAACATGGAGCATTGCCATGACAACACCCGCAACGCCGGTCTTTTTGGATGCGGCTGCTCTTTCTCTCTATCTTTTCTTCGCGTTCTTCGCTGGCCTAATTTATTACCTAACCCGCGAGAACAAGCGCGAAGGCTATCCGATGATCAATGAATTGCCGGATCGTCCCGCCTTCGCCACCATGCACGGCTTCCCGGAAACGCCGCCACCAAAGGTATTCCGGCTGCATTACCCAGAGGGCGCGACCGTGGTGCAGGGTGTGCGGCCTGAACGTGATGTGAGCGCGCATCTGATTCCGGAATACCCCTATCCGGGCACAGCCTTTGTGCCGACGGGTGATGCCATGCGTGATGGTGTTGGCCCAGCCGCCTATGCGGATCGTGCCGATGAACCGGATCTGGCTTTTGACGATAACAAGCCAAAGATTGTCCCGCTGCGCGCGGCACCAGGTTGGCATATCGCGCACGAAGATCCCGATCCGCGCGGTCAGCCTGTGATCACGCTTGATGGCGAGGTCGCTGGCACCAGCGTTGATCTTTGGGTGGATCGTTCCGAATACATTCTGCGCTATCTGGAAGTTGAGGTATCTGGCGGGCGTCGCGTCCTGGTGCCGATGTTCCTTTGCACCTTCACTGATGACGGCACGGCGCGGGTGATTTCTGTCACCGCGGCGCAATTCGCCGCCGCACCAGGCATTGCACAGCCCGAACAGATCACGCTGTTGGAAGAGGATCGTATCTCCGCCTATTTTGGCGGTGGCCATTTCTATGCGACGCCGGAACGCAGTGAGCCATGCCTGTGACCAAGCCAGCCCCCGCACGCCTGACCGAGCACGGGCTGGAACCGATACCGGGCCTTCCGGAAGCGCTTCCGGCAGGCGAAGTCTTGTTGTGGCAGGGGGCGCCGGCTTGGACTGAAATCGCCCAGCGGGTTTTTCTCATCCGCTGGGTCATGTTTTATTTCCTGGCGCTGGCGGCTTGGGATCTTTCCAACGCGGCGCTACGGGGCGATTCGATAGTCAGCGCCATTGGCTCAGCAGCGATTTTACTGCTGGGCGGCAGTGTGGGCGTTGGCATTCTGGCGCTGCTGGCAAAGCTTGCGGCGAAGACAAGCATGTATTCCATCACGTCTCGCCGACTGGTGCTGCGCGTTGGTGTCGCTCTGCCCATCACCATCAACATACCCTTTGCGGCAATTGCTGGGGCGGGTTTGCGCCAGCGCAAAGATGGTCATGGCGACATCGTGATGGAGTTGCTGCCAAGCCATCGGATTTCCTGGATTGCGCTCTGGCCGCATTGCGCAGGATGGAGCTTCGGTCGGCCCAAGCCGATGCTGCGTGGCGTGGCGGATGCGGCGAGTGTGGCCAAAATTCTGGGTGAGGCAGTCGCCAATGCGGGCGGAGCTGCCATCAGCCGAGGTCAGAATACGGCGGAAACCGAAATGCCAAGTGGCGCAACGGCAATGGCTTAGGATGAGGATGATGCAGGCCAAGGCAATAAACCCAAGAAAGGACTATCTGGGCCTTGGCCTTGGGATGATATTGGCCGGTGTGCTTGCATTGGTGATCCTCAATGCGGGCGAAAAGCAGCAGGCGCGCCATCAGCCAGATGAGGCTGTTTTTGCACGCAACATTCTGTTTAGTGATCGCATGGATGGTGGGATTTCCATTCGTGATGCAACGACAGGCCAGTTGATCGGCGAGATCCAGCCTGGTGAGGGTGGCTTCATACGCGGAGCGCTGCGCGGCTTCACACGTGAAAGGCGTTTGGAAAATCCCGGTGCGGAAAGCCCCCTAAGGCTCGCGGCGCTGCAAGGTGGCGCCATTGTTCTTCAAGACCCGGCAAGTGGTCGTTGGACGGATTTGCGTGCCTTTGGTGCGACAAACCTCCAGAGTTTTGCGGAAATATTGTTCAAAAAAAATGAGGGAGGCAAATGACCCAAGAAAGCAATCAGCGGCGCGGCAGGCGCTTTGATGTGCCGTGCACCGTCGAAATCGAACGCAGCTTCGATAGTTTTCACGCCTATGCCGTACCCGAAAATGTCGTGTTGCGGCCTGGTGATCAGGTGATCGTCCATGGCGCGCCGAGCCAGGTGGCCTTTGGCGAGAAATACAGCTTCGAAACTTCGGCCACCATCATCCGTGCCGGGTTTTTCATGCGGCATTGGACTCAGTTCCGTTCAATCCTGGAATTGACCGAACTTTATCATGTGGGCTTTGAGCCGAAGGAGGCCGCATGAACGCCGTTAGCCACGCCATGCGTGACAAGCTCTCGCGCGAGACGACTGAGCTTGCGCTGACTGAAACGGTTCTATCGCCGCGCTTTTACACCACGGATTTTGCGGCAATGGACGGGATTGATGTGGAACCGGTCCGGGCCGAATGGGATCGGCTGATGGAGGAATTCCATCGCGACCCGAACAAGGGCCATTTCATCCGTGACGAGCGATTCGATGCGTTTCGGCTCGAGGATTTGCCAGAAGGGTTGCAGACAGAGCTGGTGGATTTCCTGGTAAGCAGCGTCACGGCTGAATTTTCCGGTTGTGTTCTCTACGCCGAAATCAAGAAGCGCGTGAAGAACCCCGACATGCGCGAATTGTTTTCCGTCATGGCGCGCGATGAAAGCCGGCATGCAGGTTTCATCAATGATGCGCTGAAGGATTTGGGGATTGGCGTTGATCTGGGCTTTCTGACGCGCGCCAAGAAGTATCATTACTTCCAGCCGAAATTCATCTTCTACGCCACCTATTTGAGCGAGAAGATCGGTTATGCACGCTACATCACCATTTTCCGTCAATTTGAACGCCACCCGGAATTGCGTTTTCATCCCATTTTTCTGTGGTTTGAAAAATGGTGCAATGACGAGTTCCGCCATGGGGAGGCTTTCGCGCTTCTGATGCGTGCCAATCCGAAGCTACTGAGCGGGATCAATGCGCTGTGGTGCCGTTTCTTCCAATTGGCGGTTTTCGCCACCATGTATGTGCGCGATCATGGCCGGCCTGAATTTCATAAGGCACTTGGCATGACGCCGACCGAATATGATCGGCAGGTCTTCAAGATTACAGAAGAGATTTGCCGCCAGGTATTCCCCGTCACGCTTGATGTGGATGGTCCGGGCTTCATGGAAGACATGGATCGGCTCTGGCAGATCTCAGAAAAAATGAGCGATGCGCGGCGGCAGGGCGGCGTTGGTGGCAGGTTGCGGCGGATCGGCTTGAGCATTTCAGCGGCGACTACCTTCGCCAAGCTGTTCTTCCGGCGGCCGCGCAAGCATCCGCTTCCCACCGAAATTCGCCTTTCGCCGGTTTGGTAGGCAAGGCACGATGCCCGAGAGCCTGACCGCAGCGCTGATTGCCATTTTTCTTTGGTGGCTGACGACGGGTGCGATTCTCTTCGTGGTCTCCAGGCTCGCGTCGCATCATCTTGCTCTTGGTGCTGCCTCAGCAAGCCTTTTGGTGGCGGGGCTGCTGACGCTGCAGGCGACTGCAGAGGATGTGAGCACCGCCGGCGCCTATCTGTCTTTCCTGGCCGCCCTGGCGATCTGGGGAGCGGTGGAGATCAGCTTTCTTGGTGGGCTTATTACCGGCCCCAATCGGACAACCTTGCCGGAGCAATTCACAGGGCTGCGGCGCTTCTGGTCTGCAACGCGCGTGGTGCTATGGCATGAGTTGTTCATCCTGGCGGTGGGCTTCCTGCTCATTGTCGCGTTTGCGCAAGGCCCCAATCAGATTGGCCTGCTGACCTATGGCATTCTTTGGCTGATGCGCCTCAGCGCCAAGCTCAATCTCTATCTTGGTGTGCGCAATACGGGCGAGAGATTGTTGCCGGCGCATCTCCGCTACATGAGCAGCTATTTTTCGCATCGGCCAATGAATCTGCTGTTTCCCTTTTCGATCACACTGGGCACCATCCTAAGCGCCTTGCTTTTCCATAAGGCTTTTGCGGCAGGCGCCGATGCCCATCAGGCAACCGGCTTCATGCTTGTCGCGACGATGGCTTGCCTGGCGGTAATTGAGCATTGGTTCCTGATGCTGCCTTTGCCGCTTGAAGCACTTTGGCGCTGGGGCCTGAAGGAGGGGGAGGCACCGGCGCAAACCGGAAGCTGGTCCACTGACAAGAATGGTCCCTTTGATACGCGCCCCCTGAACGCCTTGCTGACGCGCATAACGGCGGGCGCTTTTGGTTCAGTGGAAAGCCTGCGCGGTTCCATTCGTGCGCCCGATGGCTGGCTCACGCTCGATTTTGCCGACGGCACCATGCATCTGCGGCGCGAAGCAGTGCCGGAGACAACGCGGACAGGCATCGTGGTGACAGGGCGCTTGCTTGATATGCGCGGCATACAGGCAGAGTTCGAAGATTACGCGCTGAGGCACGGCGCATGACGCAAATCACCCAAGGCATGGCGAGGGGCCTTGTTTCGGCAGCACTGGCCGAAAGCGACCTTCGCGCAATCGCAAGACCTGGAAAATCATTCTGGGCAAGGAGAGTGTGACATGAATTACGAAGAATTTTTCCAAGGTCAGCTCGATGGCCTGCGGCGCGAAGGCCGGTATCGGGTTTTCGCTGATCTTGAACGGCGCCGCGGACAATTCCCGCGCGCAACGCGTCACGACAAGGGTGTTCGTGGTGAAGTGACCGTCTGGTGTTCGAATGATTATCTCGGCATGGGGCAGCACCCTGATGTGCTGAATGCCATGCATGAAGCGCTGGATCGTTGCGGGGCAGGTGCGGGTGGCACGCGGAATATATCCGGCACCAATCATGAACATGTATTGTTGGAAAAGGACCTCGCCGCGCTGCATGGGCGTGAAGCGGCTCTGCTGTTCAATTCCGGATATATGTCAAATTGGGCATCACTTTCGACTTTGGGTTCCAAGCTGCCGGGCTGCATTATCGTCTCTGACGAAATGAACCACGCCTCCATGATTGAAGGCATGCGCCATAGCAAGGCCAAGCGTGTTCTTTTCAGGCATAATGACGTTGCCGATCTGCGGCGTGTCTTGGCGGAACTTCCGAAATCCGCGCCGAAATTGGTTGCCTTCGAGAGTGTTTATTCCATGGATGGCGATATCGCGCCGATCAGCGATATCTGCGATGTGGCCGATGCGCATGGCGCCATGACTTATTGTGATGAGGTTCATGCGGTTGGGCTATACGGCGCGAATGGCGGTGGCATCACGCAACGTGACGGAGTCGCGGATCGTGTAACGGTCATTGAAGGCACGCTCGCCAAGGCCTTTGGCGTGATTGGCGGCTATATCGCTGGCAGCTCAGCCATGTGCGATTTTGTGCGGTCCTTTGCATCGGGCTTCATCTTCTCAACGGCGTTGCCGCCAGCCATCGCGGCCGGCGCCCGTGCGGCAATTCGCCATTTGCGGCAGAGCAATGATGAACGTGAACGCCTGCATGAACGCGCTGCCACGCTGCGTCAGCGCTTGAATGCGGTTGGCGTGCCGCATTTGGATAACCTTAGCCATATCGTGCCGGTTATGGTGGGCGATCCCGCGCTTTGCAAAAAACTGAGCGATACGTTGTTGGATGAGCATGGAATCTATGTGCAGCCCATCAACTATCCAACCGTGCCACGCGGAACAGAAAGGCTGCGTATCACGCCGTCGCCGGTGCATTCTGATGCCGATATGGATCATCTGGTCCAATCGCTTGAACAGGTCTGGTCGCAGTTCCGCTTGCGGCGGGCCGCATAATGGATGGTGCACTCACCAGCTTCCGGCCGGCCACGCGGCCCGGCCAGGAAGGGCAGGTGTCGCGTCGCCAAGTACCGCGCGCGCCATCCTCAACGACCGGCCGCTTAACCTCGCCGATCGCGCGCAACGCCTATCCCTTCAGCGCAATCGTCGGGCAGGAGGAAATGAAGCGCGCCCTGATGATTGCTGCCATTGATCCAAGCATTGGTGGCGTATTGGTGTTCGGGGATCGCGGCACGGGTAAATCCACCGCCGTGCGTTCCTTGGCAGCGCTGCTGCCGGAAATGCCCGTAGTTGCGGGTTGCCCCTTCGCCTGCGATCCCGCCGCCCCTCAGGCAAGCTGTTCCCATTGCGCCAATCTGCCCAAGGGACGCAAGCCGGAAAAGCGCATGGTGCCGGTACCGGTGGTTGATTTGCCGCTGGGCACAACGGAAGATCGCCTGGCTGGCGCGCTTGATATTGAAAGGGCCTTGGCGCAGGGCGTGAAGGCGTTCGAACCTGGGCTGCTCGCGGCCGCGCATCGCGGATTTCTCTACATTGATGAAGTGAATCTGCTTGAAGATCACCTGGTTGATCTTCTGCTTGATGTCGCCGCATCGGGCGAAAATGTAGTGGAGCGTGAAGGCATC
>JBIIIE010000147.1:0-6878 GCA_044235135.1 Roseomonas sp.
CGGTCCTGTCCTCGGCACAGCGAGCGCTGAAGATGTCAAAGCCCAGATCGCCCACACCGCGGCTCCGAAAAAATTCAGAAATTCCGGGCAATTCGTTCTGATTGAGGCGCGTGACCGGCACACTCACTAGAACCTTTGAGCCGAAATCAACAATGATTTGCTCCATTTTGGGCAAAACGCGATGAAGAAGGAGCGGCTGCATCAGGGTGTTATAGACATCCGGCTTCAAGCTTTCACAATGCAACGCCAGAATTATCTGCTCTTCGGCAAGCGCCCCATGCCGCGCTCGATCATAGGCGGCGCCATTTGTATTGACTGAAATGCTCGCCTCCGGAAGCGTCTCCCTCACGAATTGGACGCGCCTTAGGACATGAGGATCAAGCAGCGCATCGCCAAAAAGGCCAAAAGAAATCTGCCCAAAGAGGATCAGCCCAAGCTCATCAATTTGCCGAATGATCGATTCAAACATTGGCATCGACATCGGTATGCGTGGAACTTGCTCCGTTGTGGTCTTCCCGGTCGGGCAATGCATGCATGACGCATTGCAAAGACCCGTTGTTCCCATGGCCATGAACGTCAATCGACGCGGCAGAAATTCGATGCCCGGCCCATGATTGGTGACAAGTTTTTTGCGTAACTCTTCATGCCGCCTTCTTTTCAGGCGGAAATGCAGATCATAAGCTGGCTTCAACTCCCGATCGCGCCGAAGGAGGCTTCTTGTAATGATCTCGGCTTCGCCAAACCGACCCTCATTGCCAAGCTTCACGACTTCGACCAGCTTTTCCTGCGTCCGTAAATCCATGTGAACCTCCCAAGGGCCGCGCTTGATTCAGGCGCCTGCCATTTCAATCCATTCTGCTTCAGAGAGCGTCTTCACGCCAAGCTCCGCCGCCCTGGTCGCCTTTGATCCGGCATCAGCGCCCACCACGACGAAATCGGTTTTCTTCGAAACGGATTTCGTGACTTTCGCGCCAAGCCTTTCAGCCAGGGCTTCAGCCTCATCGCGCGTCATTTGCTCAAGCGTGCCGGTGAAAACCATGGTCTTGCCGGCGAAAGGGCTGTCGCCGACATCGCTTTCCGTCACGGGTTCCGGCGTGACCTCCGCCGCAAGGTCATCCAATGCGGCCAGGTTGCGCGGTTCGGCGAAGAATTCGATCAGCTCCTCCGCAATCGCAGGACCAATGCCCTGGATGGAGCCCAATTCCTGCCGCGCTTCGGAACCGATGATATGCGCCGCGATCATCGCCGCGCGCCAGGCTTTCAGGCTGTGATAATGCCGCGCCAGCAGCTTGGCATTCTGTTCGCCAATGCGGCGAATGCCGAGGGCGAAGATGAAACGCTCCAACGCCACGCTACGGCGCGCATCAATCGCTTCCAATAATTTGACGATCTTCCGTTCACCCCAGCCTTCAAAGCCCGCGAGGGCTTCGCGCTTCTGATGCAGGCGGAAAATATCGGCTGGGCTTTTGATCAAGCCCGCATCGAACAGGGTTTGGATATTTTCTTCGCCGAGGCCTTCAATATCCATCGCGCGGCGAGAGACAAAATGCCGCAAACGTTCGGTGGTTTGTGCGGGACAGGTCAGGCCGCCAGTGCAGCGGCGCACCACATCTTCGCCATCGCGAATGGCATGGCTGCCGCAAGCGGGGCAATTCAGCGGGAAGGCGTAAGGCTTGGACTCCGCCGGGCGCTTTTCCAGGACAACGCCGAGGATTTGCGGAATGACATCGCCGGCCCGTTGCAGCATGACGGTATCGCCAATCCGCACATCCTTGCGCGCGATTTCATCCTCATTATGCAAAGTCGCGTGACGCACTACGACCCCGCTGACATTGACGGGTTCCATCACTGCGCGCGGTGTCAACGCGCCGGTACGGCCCACCTGGATTTCGATATCAAGCAGCTTCGTCACCGCCTGTTCGGCAGGGAATTTCCACGCCACCGCCCAGCGCGGCGCACGGCCCACAAAGCCAAGCCGACGCTGCCAATCAATGCGGTCAAGCTTATAGACCACGCCATCAATATCATACGCCAAAGCGGCGCGGCCCGCGCCCATCTCTGCCTGAAACGCCTCTGCCGCATCTTCACTATCCAAGCGACGTGAGAGTGGATTCACCGCAAAACCCCAGCGGCGCAATTCATCCAGGAAAGCGAAATGTGTCTCAGCGGGTGTTTCGCTGCTGCTGCCCATCGCATAAGCCAGCAATTTAAGCGGGCGCGTTGCTGTCACCCGCGCATCAAGCTGGCGCACGGAACCGGCGGCGGCATTGCGCGGATTGGCCGGAATGACGATGGCGTCGCCGAGTTTCTCGCCCGCCGCGCGCCGCGCTTCCCGCGCCTCGGCGGCTTTTTCCTGCGCAGCGCGGAAGCCGAGGAAATCCGCCTTTTCCATGAAGACTTCGCCGCGGATTTCAATGCGTTCCGGAAAGGGCGCCACCAATTGGCGCGGCAGCGATGGAATGGTCAGCAAATTCGCGGTGACATCTTCCCCTTCCGCGCCATCACCGCGCGTTGCCCCTTTGATGAAAACGCCATTCTCATACAGCAGATTGATTGAAAGCCCATCAATCTTAGGCTCGCCAACGAAAGCCAGCGCTTCATCTTCCGAAAGCCCCAGGAAGCGCCGGATGCGCTTGCAGAAATCGCTGAATTCCTCCGGCGAAAACACATTATCCAGGCTCAACATCGGTTCGCCATGGCGGGATTTGGCGAAGCCTTCCGCAACGGCGGCACCGACGCGGCGTGATGGGCTATCGGCGCGGATCAGCTGTGGGAAACGCGCTTCAATCGCGCGGTTGCGCGCCACCAGCGCATCATAAGCCGCGTCTGAAATCTCCGGCTGATCCTTGCCGTGATAGAGCTTGTCATGGCGCGCAATCTCCCGCGCCAGCGCGGCCAATTCGATGGCCGCATCAAGTTCCGTCAGCGCTTCAACAGAGATGGTCTTCACGCGCCACCCTCAAGCAGGCTTTTCGCTGCTGCGCGCGCCGCTTCGGTCACTTTCTCACCGGCCAACATGCGCGCCAATTCCTCATGCCTTTCGGCCAGATCAAGCAATTCCACGCGGGTTTCCGCGCGCTGGCCCTTCACCTGTTTCGCCACGCGGAAATGCCGCGCACCGCGCGCCGCAACTTGCGGGCTATGCGTCACCACCAGCACCTGCACACGATCCGCCACGCGCGCCAGGCGTTCACCCACGGCGGCGGCGGTGGCCCCGCCAATGCCACTATCCACCTCATCAAAAATCAGCGTCGGCACGGGCGAACCGCGCGCCAGCACCACTTTCAGCGCCAGCATCAGCCGCGACAATTCCCCGCCCGAGGCGATTTTCGCGAGCGGTCCTGGCGTTTGCCCCGGATTCGTCGCGACAAGAAACGCCACGCGATCCTGCCCATCCGCGCCCCAGGCGCTTTCCTCGCGCGCGCTGATGTCAATCACCAACCGCGCGCGATCCAGCTTCAGCGGCGGCAATTCTTCGGCCAGGGCTTTTTCCAGCGCCGAGGCAGATTTGCGCCGTGCCGCTGAAAGCTTGGCGCCAGCGGCAAGATAGGCTTGCCGAGCCTTTCCCTCAGCCGCTTCCAGTGCCGCTACTTCGCCCGCGCCGGCGTCCAAAGCTTCGAGGCGCGCGCGCAAATTCGCCAGAAGGGCGACCAATTCCGTCACCGGCACGGTGTGTTTGCGCGCCGCTGCGCGCAGCGCGAAAAGGCGTTCTTCAACCTGTTCCAGCCGACGCGGATCGGGGCCGGTTTCGCTCATCAACCGCGTCAGCAGCCCTTCCGCTTCGCTCAACGCATCCTGGGCGGCGGCTAGTGCCTGGATGGCGGGCTGCGCTTCGTCATTGGGCGGCGGCAGGCGTTCCAAAGCGCGCGCCGCTTCGCGCAAGGCGCGCGCCGGGGAAGCGGCGCGGCGATCACGCGGCGTAAGCTCCCCAAGGGCGGCGGCGATGGCTTCCGCGCGGCGTTCGCCCTGTTGCAGCTTCTGGCGTTCAGCCGCCAGCGCATCTTCTTCGCCTTCTTCCGGCGCAAGATCCGCCAATTCGCCAACGGCGTGGCGCAGCCATTCTTCTTCGCGCTGCGCGCTGGCGATGGCTTCCCGCGCGGCGGTCAGGCGGCGCGTGGCATCGCGCCAGGCGGCCCAGGCGCCGGCGGTGGCGGTGCGTTCGCCGTCCAAGGCGCCGAAAGCGTCCAGCAGCCCGGCATGGGTGGCGGGGTCGGCCAGGCCCACCTGTTCATGCTGGCCCTGCACTTCCACCAGCATCGCGCCCAGGCGCTTCAGAAGCGCGACACTCACCGGCTGGTCATTCACAAAGGCGCGGGATTTGCCATCGGCTTGCAGCACGCGGCGCAATACCACTTCATCCTCGGCGCTGATGCCCTGGTCGCGCAAAATCTCGAAACACGGATGATCGGCGCTGGGCAGAAAGGCGGCGGCGACACTGGCTTGCGCCTGACCCGCGCGCACCAGCCCGGCTTCCGCGCGCTGGCCGAGTGCCAGGCCAAGGCTATCCAGCAAAATGGATTTCCCCGCGCCGGTTTCACCCGTCAGCACCGCAAGCCCGGCATCGAAGCTCAGGTCAAGCTTTTCGATCAGCACCACATCGCGAATGGCGAGAGAGGCGAGCATCGGCGCGCCGCCCGCTGATCAGAAAACGCGGTTCAGCATCCGGCTGACAAAGCCGGGACGCTCACCACGGGCTTCGGCGCCAGCGGCCACCAGCAAAGCATAGCTATCGGCATACCAATCGCTGCCGGGGTAGTTATAGCCAAGCACGGCGGCGTTGCGGCGGGCTTCTTCCGGCAGGCCAAGATTCAGATAGATTTCCACCAGCCGATGCAAGGCTTCAGGCACGTGGTTGGTGGTTTGGAAATCCTCCACCACGCGGCGATAGCGGCCAATCGCGGCCTGATGCAGCCCCTGGCGTTGATAGAAGCGCCCAACAGTCATTTCCTTGCCGGCCAGATGGTCTCGGCCAAGGTCAATCTTCAGCCGGGCATCGCGGGCATAGGCGCTGTCTGGGAAGCGGTTGATGACTTCCTGAAGCGCCGCAATGGCGATGGTGGTCTGGCGCTGGTCGCGCTGTGCATCGGTGATTTGTTCGTATTGGGACAGCGCGCGCAGGTAATAGGCATAGGCAATGTCGCGATGCGCCGGATGCAATTGAATGAAGCGATCAAGCGCACCAATGGCTTCCGTGTAGCGATTGCGCAGATACTCCGTATAGGCCGCCATCAGCTTGGCGCTGGTGGACCAGGTGGAATAGGGGTGTTCCCGTTCGATGGAATCGAAATACTCCACCGCGCGGGCATAGTTGCGCGCACGGAGGTTCTGCATGCCAAGGACATAGAGCTGCTGTGGTTCCTCATCCGCCGCATTGGCGGTGGCGCGGCGCGTGAGGGAGGGGTCCGCGCCCGTGGTGTTCGTCGGGCCCGAACTGCCGCAAGCGGCAAGGATCAGAAGCAAGGCTATCGGCAGGAAGCGGCGCATGAATTCCGGTTCAACAGAAAGACGCCGTTGATATAGGGCAGAATGGCCTTGGGTGAAATCACCCTTGGCCACAGATGCGCATTCAGGCGAAGGCGGGGGCCTTTTGCTTGGTCGGGGTGGCGGCGCCACCAACCCAACGCCAGGCGCTGGCATCGGCGAAAAGGGCCCGCAAAAGCTGGTTGTTCAGCGCATGGCCGGACCGGCTGCCGGTGAAACGGGCGCGCAGCGGTGCGCCGGCCAGGGCAAGATCACCCACCACATCCAGCATCTTGTGGCGGATGAATTCATCGGCATGGCGCAGCCCGCCGGGGTTCAGAATGGTCATGCCATCCACCACCACGGCATTGTCCAGGCTGCCGCCAAGGGCAAGGCCGGCTTCATGCAGCCGCGCGACATCCTCCGCAAGGCCAAAAGTGCGGGAATCCGCCACATTGGCCCGGAAGGCTTCGGGCGTCAGGCGGAAATTCAGCGATTGATGGCCAATGGCGGTATTGGGGTAGTCAATTTCCAGCGCGGCATCGAAGGCCGCTTCGGCATTCGGGTGCAATTCGGCGAAGGCGCCCTGGGCATCTTCCACGCGAACCGGGCGCAGCACTTCAATCATCTGGCGCGGTGCCGCGCTGGTCGCGATGCCGGCGCAATCAACCAGGAACAGGAAGGGCGCGGCAGAGCCATCCAGAATGGGGATTTCCGGCCCATCCACTTCAATGATGGCATCATCAATGTCAGCACCCGCAAGGGCGGCCATGATGTGTTCAATGGTGCCGATCCGCACTTCTGGCGCGCTTGGCGCCGCCACCGTGGTGCAAAGCCGCGTATCGGTCACGAAATCGAAGCGGGCCGGAATATCCACGCCAAGATCGGTGCGGCGGAACTGAATGCCCGCGCCAGCGGCCGCAGGGTGAAGGGTCAGGGAAATCCGGCGGCCGGAATGCAGGCCATCACCCACGCAGCCGATGGGGGCCTTGAGGGTCTTGCGCCGACCATGTTCCGCGGGAAGAAAACCGTCCATCATACCCTTCGATTCCGGGCTGAAAGCCGCGCGGGAAGCGCTGCCCTCATCAACCCAGTGTTACCTTCCCATGACGGCCTGGCAAAAGCGATTCAAGCCTTGTTTCTGAATGTTTCACCATAAATAATTGTTTTAATTGAATTACTGCTATGCAAAAAAGGGCAAAATCAAGGCGCTCAGTCGGATCATTCCCGGCGCAGTATCTGATCCACCAAACGATCCGCCCAAGCATTGCTGGAAAAGCCTTCCCTGAGCGCGGCCTCGGAATAGGTATCGCGCAGCCAATCCAGGAAGGGGGTTCCTGGGTTGTTGCGTTGGAAGTTGGCGAAGCTTTTGAAAAAAGCATCCAGGATGCCCGTGCGCGCCGCCGCGACATGGCCGT